>DATDQA010000192.1:0-5289 GCA_035292505.1 Saprospiraceae bacterium
ATTAGCGTTGAATGTCGTGGTGTTGTTGGCATCAAAGACCCAACGTTTTTCACCGGTAGCAGCATCAATGGCAAAGAGTTTCATCTGCGGACTTACACCATACATGGTCCCATCTACGACAATGGGGTTGCACTGTATCTGCGACGCATGTGCTGTGTCGGCGTCACCGGTATGATAGATCCATGCGATGGTAAGTTGATTGACATTAGTAGTATCAATTTGGGTAAGGGAGGAATACTTAATTCCTTCTTTTGTTCCGTTGTATACTTCCCATGATGTGTATTTTTTATTGAGAGGGCTGGTACACGCAAACCAACCTGCAGTAATGATGAGGATGAGTAAACGCGAAAGGAACTTCATGGTTCGTAAATCTACTTCCTTTCGTTATCTTTTTAGTTCATCGGCCAGAGTCATGTTACGCCAATTTGTGAGTGCCAGCATTTTCCATTGTATCCTGTGTTTCTTGAGGTGATGTCGATATGATCACCGGCCCCATTGATAATCTTCCATTGTGGAAAACGTAAACTCAGAAAATGATGTGCCGGGTTATATACCTGAGCCTCGATTTTGTAAATCTGAGGAGTTGCGATGAGATCCGCTGAGCACTGAACAAGAACAGCAATTCCAAAGAGGTTAAAATACCTGAATGCTTTTTAAGGGGTGCTGTGCACTTGGACCAAGATATACACACTTAATATTTTGACAAAAGAAGCAGGGATAGGATACAGGGTAATAATACCAGGACTTGACTTAAATAAACTGTTCTTTATTGGCCTCCGTCAATGAAAATGAAAATTAAAATGAAAATAAAAAGAGAGTTCCAGCGCCTGATGCCTTCAGAAGTATTTGCTTTATAAAGTATACTCTTGTCACCAACTATATCTATGAGCCTTGTATTGCTGGTATATTATTTTTTACGCCCTTGATCAAAAGCCACAACATCATCGCAATCTCTCCGAGCATAGCGGGGAAGCCGATCTTAAAGACGATATCCCTGTATTGCGGAAACAGTAAACTCGTAAAACTCAAGACCAGATAGGCGAAGCCGTTGATGATCAGCCATATGCCCAGAAAGCGGGGAAGGAAGTGTGACCTGTAGACAAGGATCGCTAACGGGAAAAGCCAGAGACCCCAAAATAGTACTAAGGTCGAAACTCCGTAATCGTCAATTTTAAGAAATAGCATTGCCAAATCTTGTCTCTGACTAAGTTCAAATGCCTGCAATATATCGCCTTTCAGGATTATAAGAGATGTAATATTGAATGCCTCCATCATAAAAACCGTAGGAATTTGCACGATCACCAATGCAACCATGAGTTTAGCCAGACGCTCGTTTACCGATTTGAACAATCGATAAAAGACCAATACCAGAAGCACCCAAATCGCGCTGCTGATAACATCATTGAGTATTCCAGTTCGAAATAAAAATTCATTGGATAAGATATTTTGGGCAGCGGTCACAGCATCACCCTGCATGTGAATTCGTGATGGCACATAAAACTCACCATAGATGGCTGTTATTATCCAAATAAGATAGAGTAAACCTGCAAGTCTTGCTGTCTTTTTGACCGAAGCAATGTTTTCTGTCATGTCAGTGAGTTGATATTATTACCGCTCATTGATTACCAATTACCCAATACCGATTACCCGTTACAGGTTCGTCTGCGCCATCGGTCCTTACTTTCTGAATTATCAGTGCACCCACCTTTTTACCCATTTCAAGCCCGACTTCATTGTCGGTACGGAAATGGATGCCGCCCTGAAAGCGGGATTCTGCCCCGTCTTTAGCCCGTTTCACGAAATAGGCCCTGTCTGCGGGAAAGAAATACGAATATATCTCTGCCTGCACGCCACCGATCATGGCATGTCCTGAAGGATAGCCCGGGAAGGGCGGGGTGAAAAATAAAATCGGATGGTATGTCGTATCGTACTGATCCGGGCGAGTACCCCAGTACGCATACTTGGCATCCCAGCAGGCCACAAATCCATCATACATCCCAATGGCATTGATGGCATAGATCCGGGTTGCCCGCGGCGGGTTCAAGTGAAGGTTATACTCGAAGATCTTTTTATTCAGCACATCGTCCGTCTGGCTGGCAAAGTGAAAGGCATTGGCCATCGAGCGAAACGTAGGTTTAAATTTTTTCAGTTCTTCCATCTCTTTAGCAAAGTCGGGAGGTGGGCCTGGACGAAATTGGCTGCTGCTGTCCAGTACCACTGTTTTATTTAGACCTGCAAGAGGGAACATAGGTTCCCCTTTCCAAACACCAGGGTTATCCGGTCTCTTTCCATCCCATGTTATTTTGGGAGTAAAGCCTTTCGTGTACTCAATTTCTATTTCAGCGATCCTTTTACCCAGTTCAAAGCCATCACGCGTGTCGCCCGGAAAGGCAACGCCGGCTCCAATCCGCGATGCCATGAGCCGTTGCGCCATACGATTGACAGAATCAGCCAGCGAAGGATAAAAATGAGCAATGATTGTTGCAGCTACTCCTGCCGCTACGGAGTGTTCACATGGATAAGAAGGACTATCCGGTTTCGGTCCATAAGTCATTATCCGTTTATCTGCATTAAAAGGACGGGGACGCTCATACGCATACTTTGTATCCCATGCAGCAATGGTAGCATCATAGATTGCAACGTTGAGCAGCATGTTTGCAAGGGCACCATGATAGGAGGTATCCGTCATCCATAATTTAAATATCATCTCCTTCCAACGGTAACCAGGAGCGCCTGCATTCCAGTACATGATCTGTTGCCAGCCCGCAGAGTCCAGTTGTTGTTGCCGTGACCGCACTTGCGCTATTTCTTTTTTATAAGAGGACGGTTTTGGTAAGCGATAGTCCCTACCTGATGTGATGAACCAGGTTTTCCAATTGCCCGCATGAGGTTCAAGCTGAGCGTGCAAGTGACTAGCGATAAATAGTGCTGCCGCGAGAATGATTAAATTCTTTTTCATAACTCTGATGTATTGTGCGGCAAGTATATCTCAATAAAGAAAGCAAAGGGTGTGGGTGTCAATAGACAGCCGATGATGGTATACAGATGACGGGAGTGGGCAAAGAGCAGAGAGCAAAGACCAGTAAAGCAGACCGTAAAGGAGACCTTGAATTACCGTGGGCTTGAGCCAACGGTAAAAGACGATAATGAACTGCGGGGCTTGAGCCCTGTTATCCCATTACATAGTTTGATATACCATTTCCTGTCATTCATATACCACAATCTCAATTCTATAGACAATAAATGGAGACGGGAAAGATTTACCGAAATTTATCGCATTAACAACGAGATGAAGATGTCCATCAATAGAGACCGGTTTAAACTTTACATCTGGATTGGGCTGGCGTATTTATCACTTTGGTTGTTAAGTAATCTGGTCAGTGAAACAGCTACATTTCTGGTTCGTATTCCAAATGAGCTCTGGCGGCTTGCATACGTGATAGTTCTCAATTTTATTTTCTTTGAGTATACCCTGCCCTATATATTTTCCAGGAGAGGTATTTTTCTCAAAATCGTTGTCGGGCTCCTGCTGATATGGATACAATTGATGTTTTATTCTTTTGGTTTATATGGCTGGAGATCTCTTGGTATCCTCTTGCATATCTATACTCCTTTAAGGACAGATGCCACGATCACAGAAGGAGTCACCTATCACTTTCCCTATAGCGTGGGCTCCATTTTCTTTTTCGGAATCATCACGCATATTTATGATTATATCACGTTAAGGCAAACTGCACAACGGCTGCGGATTGAAAAACAGGAAGCGGAACTCAACTATCTCAAGTCGCAGACGAATCCCCATTTTTTGTTCAACACGTTGAATAACATCTATTCATTGGCAAGAGATAAGTCCGACCTGGCACCGGAATCGATTTTACGCCTTTCGAAGATCCTGCGTTTTATGCTGTATGAAACCGGGGGAGCGTTTATTGCTATCGAACAGGAGTTGAAAATCATGAATGACTATCTGGCTCTGGAAAAACTACGTTATGACGATTCTTTACGCGTCAATTTTAACTATGACCTTGAGGATCTGAAACAATCCATACCACCCCTCTTGTTGATGCCATTGGTGGAAAATGCGTTCAAGCATGGTGTTTCCGAAACACGTCATCAGCCATTTGTGGATATTCATCTTTCTGTGAATCAGCGGCAATTAACATTTACAGTAAAAAATTCTTCCGATAAATTTCCGGGAGAGTTGGGTGTAAAAGAGAATATCGGTCTCTCTAACCTGAGGCGTCAGTTGGAATTGCTCTATAGAGATTACACTCTCACTGTTCAGCAGGGAGAATCTGTCTTTACGGCTATATTGAAAATCAATCTCGTCAGCCATGTCTAACATCAGGTGCATTATCATAGAAGATGAGCCTTTGGCTGTAAAAGTGTTATCGGATTATGTCGGGCAGGTGCCGTTTCTCGAGTTACAGGGAACATTTAGGGATGCTATTCTGGCAACCAACTATTTACGGCAGCATGAGATCGACCTGATGTTTTTGGACATTCATCTACCCAAATTAAAAGGCATGGCTTTTCTGAAAACGCTGACGAATCCGCCTGCGGTCATTATTACAACTGCATATCATCAATACGCCGTAGAGGGGTTTGATCTCAATGTCACAGATTACCTGCTCAAGCCATTTGAATTTGAGCGGTTTTTGACAGCAGTAAATAAAGTCAGGTCGACAGAGAAGAATAATCAGAAGTCACCGGAAAGCCAGGAGGTCAAAGACTTCATCTTTCTCAACGTGCAAAAGAAGAAGGTGAAAATATTCTTCTCGGAGATTCTTTACATCGAAAGTCAACGGGAGTACGTCAAAATTGTTACGGCAAAAGGAGAATACATTTCAAAAATGAGTACGCATGAGATTGAGGATCTATTACCACCAAACCTCTTCAAGAGGATTCACCGGTCTTATATCGTTTCAGTCAGTAAGATTGAATCTTATACGGCAGAGACGGTGGAGGTGAGTGGAGTGTCTCTACCCATTGGCAGGGGTTATCGGGATAGTATAGAAAACTTGTAACTTTTGAGGTCAACGATTTCCGGCATACGCCGAGGCCGATTTTTGTGGGATGGATTTGAGCGGCCATGGTGAATAGATCTTTGTCGGGAGTGGCGTTTTTTATTCGAACTCGATTTTGGAAATTCCACTTTGTCTGATTATCGAGAGAAGAGTACCTCAATTCCTTGTGACTTGGTACCGGAACTGTTATTGTTGATCCCTCTATTTTTTTCTGCATGATGATATGACTACCTCGTTGCCTGACCTGAACAAAGCCATGTTT
>DATDQA010000193.1:0-4026 GCA_035292505.1 Saprospiraceae bacterium
ATTGATCCGCACCCAGATCGACCGATGGCGGCGCATCTAACAAACTCACAAGGACAGAATCCGATGCAGAACCGCAATCATTTGCAATCGTTGCGTATATAACGCCGGGATTGCTTACAACCAACTCAGCATTTGTTGTTCCATCATGCCAAAGGATATCGACATTCGGCTCGTTGATCGCTAGTGTGACTGTTTCACCGGGACATATTGAAAGATCTTCTCCAAGATCAAATTGAGGTATAGCAGGAAGTAAAGTCACTTGTATCGTGTCACTTGCAAGGCCACATTGATTTGAGCCTTGTACATAGACAACTCCGGCAGAAGAGACAGTGATCGAAAAAGACGTCGAACTATCATTCCAAAGCCATGATTGCACATCCGTTGAAACAGGAATGACACTGATAAAATCACCGGGACAAAGAGAAAGATCAGTTCCAAGAGAAACAACAGGTGCTGGTCCTGCATCTACGATTGAGATAGTATCCGCATCTGTACCGCATGCATTGCTTACAGTCAAGCTATATGATCCGGGATCATCTACAGGTAGCGATGATAAGCTCGATCCATCGCTCCAGAGATACTGAACTCCGGTCACTCCCGATTCAATCAGGAAGGTATCTCCCTGGCAAAGTGAATAGGTTTGTGGAAGGTCTACATCCGGAGGATTTGCGTTTGAAGAGATGACAATTGTATCAGATGTCGTGCTACACGCATCAGTGATCTGCAAAGAATACACTCCTGGTCCTGTAATGATCAAAGAATCTGCAGTACTCAGATCATTCCATTGGTAGGTAACATTAACCATGTTCGCATAGAGCACGCCTGCCTCTCCAGGACATAAGCTGAAGTCCGACCCGAGATCAGGAGGAGCGAGAGCAGGGATATAATCGATTGTGATACTATCGGCATCAGAGCCACAGATATTTGTCACTGTAAGGGCATAGATACCCGGAGCGGTAACAAGAAATGAATCAGCGGTGCTCAGATCCTGCCATTGGTAAATACCCAATATATCTGCATGTAATGTATAGATTTGACCTTGACAGAGTAGCTGATCTGCGGGAAGAGATACTTCAGGTCCACTGTCAAGTATTGTGATTTGTACTGCATCGCTCACAGAAAAGCAACTGTTGCTAATCGTCACGCTATGTGTACCTCCCGTATTGATCAGATGAATAGAGCCAGTGAAATCATCTTCCCATAAGTATTCTTCAGCATTTTGTACACCTGAAAGATCAAACGTCACCGGAAGTTGGCCGGGACATACTGTCACATCATTTCCTAAGGAGAACTCCGGTGGTTCAATCACGGTCACCTCCATCGCATCACTTTCCGCAAAGCATTGATTTGTGATCGTGACAGATACAGTCCCTTCAGATGAAATCACAAAATTGTTTTCCGTGCTTCCATCGTGCCAGAGAAATGCACCAAATTCCGGATCCAATTCGATGAGCACCTGGTCTCCATCACAAAGGGTTGCTTGATCAGGTCCAATGGAAAAAACAATGGGTTCAACAAGGCCAACTTCGATATCATCCTCTACCTGTCCACAACTATTGCTAATGGTAAGTGCATATATACCCTCATCATTGATAGTATATGATGATGAATTACTTCCATCCTGCCATTCGAAATCACCCAATATCAGATCAAGTGAAATGGTGAAGGCATCACCATCGCAGATCAGTGTGTCTTCTCCGAGTGAAAACGCTTCTGGTGCGTCGAGGAAAGTGACATTGATGGTATCCGATGTCACATCGCAGTCATCTGTGAGAGTAACGATATACATCCCATCTTCGGTGATGGTGTACTCACTATCGTTGCTTCCATCCTGCCACTCATAAGCACCTGCATCTGTATCCAGAGTTATCTCAAGACTTTCACCGGCACAGAGCATTGTATCACCTGGAAGCGCCACCGGAGGAGCATCGGGAAGGATGGTCACATCGATCTCACCATACTGGAATGCACATTCATTGGATAGCGTCACATAATATGCACCAGATTCTATAACAGTGAGCGTGGGATTCGTGGTGCCATCGCTCCAAGTGTAGTTTTCTGCAGGTCCGGGATCAATCTCATAGAAGCCACATCCTGTGACATCGTCAAGTGTGAACTGGTCATAGGATGCTGGAAGCTTCTCAACAGTAACAGAATCCAAATAGTAGTAAGCAAAATAGACAAATATTCCACCTAATGGACATTCATCATCATAAGCAGATTCTTGATCATTTCTAAAATTACCTATAGTTATGTAGTTTTCTCCGCCTTGCGCAAGAAAACAGCGTGATATACGGATCCAGTTTTGATAGTCATCCAAAAAATCGCCATTAACTTCAATTTGTGGGTTATATTCAATGTACTCCGTCCCATTATAAGAAGGGGGGCCAACAGTGAATAGGGCGCCAAATGGCTTAGTATAACAAAAGGTTTCTGCAGGACTGATGTAAAACGACACGAGATATGCCGAATCAGCTAGAAGAGGAGCGTTCAAGGGCGCTAGTGCATATTCTCGATAATTTTCATCATCTTGGCGTGCTTTCAATCCTACATACGCGTCGCCTGAAATGGGTTCTTGAAATCCGAAGATATTATCAGGAACTCCCATATTCAATGGATAATCACACCTATTATAGTAGTCGACAGTGCCCTCATTTCCATGATCCCATTGGCTACATTGTAATGGCTCCCCATCATTGAGATCAGAAGGACAATCAGTGTAAATTTCAAAACTTGGATTGGGAACCAAGTTTTGCGCAAATCCGGTTTGAATCACACAAACAAATAAAACAATCACAAGTGCTAATGGAGCAAACGCTTCGTTCCAAGCTTTATTAATCGTACTCATCTTGTATCGTACAGCAAACATTGTTGGCCGCAAATTCCAGAAATTACACCAACCATCACATTGGTTGCGCATACCAAGATACAAATATTAATCTCCAGCTAAAGGATGTCAAGAGATTGGATGAACTGCTATTTTAGGCAATAAAGAGAAGTGCCATTGATTGATGCTATGACACTTTCTTTGAATTATGGCTAAAAAATCGATGCCTATGATAAGATTCTTTATCAAACCCTGCTTTAGATTTAGCTGTTTGATCAGTTTCTTAGCAATCATCTAGTTCACAATCTCCATTAGTAGAATAGAAAAACGTATCTCCCGGAGTTCCTGCTACATTAAGGTGAACCATTATCGTTTGTGGCGTCCCATCCTCAGCCTGGCAACTAATAATGATATCGGCTTCATCTGTGGTTGACCAATTTTTGATTCGGAAGGAGCTATTCAAAGCTTCGCAGAATAACTTTCGTGGTGTACCAACACTCAAGGTAATGAGCTGGCTACCACCAGTAATACCACCGCACTCGGAATGCATGCATGCACCAGCGCCATCCGTTGTACCACAAAAGTGAATCGAAGCCGCATCGTCACCATCCAGTTCGATAAAACAGCAACAATCAGAGCCGCAGTCACTGCAATCGTCAGCGCGCGTTGAGACTTCGGCGTCAGGAATGTTCAAGGATGTCTGTTTGTCGCTAAGATGACATCCAAGCAGTAAAGGGATAAAAGTCCCGGCGGCCACTAAAGCCTTGAAATGAATCCATAAGAGCTTCATGATATTAGATTTTGGAAGTGATAAAATATAGATCAGTCTTCTGCATGACCATAGACATGATCTGACTGTTCTGAGAGCAAATCAGTCATGCCCTGTGATACCAAGACAGTCGTAATAGCTACAGGTTAGTTCTGAAGAACATAATGATGGGCGCGATACAATCGAATCCAAGATGGGGAGTGCACGTGATACTTGTCAAGACAATTTCAGGCAAAAACACGCATAAAGAGACATAAACATGCAAGAACACGCATGGAGCCCTTCGGTGCTCTCAATAACCAATGCAAAACGCAGAGTTCACTTGACTCCAACGCTAAAACGGCGGACCCAGGGCTTTATAGATACGCTCCTGATCTTTTGGAAGAATTAGGCCATGTGGAGGCTTTATTCCTGCCAAAGCGAGTTTCTT
>DATDQA010000194.1:0-9752 GCA_035292505.1 Saprospiraceae bacterium
AAAGAGCTTCGCTACCCCCTGACCCCCTAAAGGTGGAACCGCCGCCCGCATAAAACATTGAAATTCAATGCGCGTGGACTTCCCCTTCAGGGGACAGAGGGGTGCGGGAGTGCAAAAGGTGACTTTTCGGAGTAGACTCAACTTTGAACCTTGAATATTCTTAAACCCCATCAACCCATCAACCTATCAACCTATCAACCCATCAACCCTTCAACCCATCAACCTATCAACCCATCAACCTATCAACCTATCAACCGACCTCAATTGCCCTTGTCTCATCCGTAATCCATTCACTCCACGAACCCGGATATAATCTTGCATCGCCCAACCCTGCATGTTTAAAAGCAAGAATATTGTGAGATGCAGTAACTCCTGAGCCGCAATAGAAAGCAATCTGCTCCCCACTCCTCTTATTCAGGAGTGAAGCAAAGCGTGCGCGGAGTTCATCTTTTGTTTTCCATGTGCCATCAGGATTGGTATTCTCCAAAAACGGTTTATTGATAGCACCAGGGATATGACCTGCGACAAGATCAATAGGTTCTTCAATACCCAGGTATCGGTTTACTTCACGTGAATCCACAACGGTGTGTTCATTGTCACATGCCCAGTTATCAACCTCATCTGCGGAAACAAGCAATTCATTATGAAACGTTGGGATGAAGGTTGTTGGTTTTGGATGAGGAACCTTATCATCGATTGGAAGTCCGGCTCGCTGCCATGCTACCCATCCTCCATCGAGTACTGCTACAGCCGGATGTCCAATCCACTGCATGAGCCACCAGAGTCTTGCAGCCATACTACCATTGGCCTGATCGTACGCGACCACCTGCGACTGATTCGAAATTCCTGTGCGTTGGACCCATTCGACAAATTTTCCTGGATCAGGAAGCGGATGTCTGCCTGTTTTTCCTTTAATGACCGGACCCGAAAGATCTTCATTCATATGTGCATACACTGCACCTGGGATATGATCAACCTTATATTCCTCATATCCCCAGTTTGGATTCGCGAGTGAAAAGCGACAATCGACGATGACCAGTTCTCTCTTGATTTGTTGCATCAAGCCTGCGAGGGTATCAACTGAGATTAATGTCTCGTACATTGGCAATTAAAAATTGGATTCCCTGCGATGAAAATACGGCAAAGTCTTATAGTCACCGTAACTGTGATCTGCGCAATCCATTTCATGGGTTGTGAGGCAGAATCACGCGTCCATCGTGAAGAGTATATCCATGAGATAGAGCAATGGCGTATCGATCGTCTGCAAAGACTTCGCGGACCCCGGAGTTGGTTATCACTGATCGGACGCTATCCTTTGCAGGGTGGAGCTAACAGCGTCGGAACAAGAGATACGCATGACGTCAGATTACCCGGCGCTCATGCAATGGATATCGGGTTCGTTTTTGTGGATTCTCATGGACTGTCCATGCAGCCCGCGCCCGATGTTATGATTCTCCTCGATGATGGTTCCTTATTCAATGGAGGGCCTATAGATATGTCTTCACCACCATTTCTGCATATGGATGCGCTCTATTGGACATTCCTGGAGAGAGCAGGGAAATATTATTTCCGCTTGTGGGATACTTTGAGTCCTGCCCGGAACGCTCTGCATGAAATCCCAGCTTATCCGATCGATCCGGAGTGGATCATAGATGTGACATTTACTCCGGCAGATCCGGGAGCGATGATCGTTCTTGATGATATCCAGGGAGAAAAACGGATTAATACGCTCATGGGATCGATCACAGGTGCCCGGAATGATACGTCATTTACACTCCTCGCATTGGAGGGAGGTGAGGATGAGCTCTTCATCATTATCGAAGATGCCACGACAGACATCGAAACTTATCCAGGAGGGAGGTACCTGGATATTCCTACGCCAGATTCTACCGGACACACGCAGATCGATTTCAACAAGGCTTACATTCCACCCTGCGCCTTCACGGAATTTGCGACATGTTTATTACCACCGAAGGAGAATAGGCTGCCGTTTGCAGTGCGGGCGGGAGAGAAAGATCATAAACATGAATGATGAGTGATGGGTGATGAAAGACTAATGATGAATGGTGAATGATTGAAGAATTCTCGATTCTCAATTTTCAATTCTCAATTCAGGGACATATTGATGATTGCACTATTGTTTGATAAATCTTCCCACAGCGAGTTTTTGACTACTTGAATTAGTCAATGTAAGAAAGTAAAGAGCAGGGGAAAGGTTAAGAATGTCTAGTTGTCGTGAGGCGTCCAGTTTTTGACGACATACTTCTTGTCCATGGAGATCGTAAACAACACAGACTATATCATCATCTGCCGTCCAATGTGCAAAATTGAATGCCAGGCTGGAATTTGTGGGATTCGGATATACATTAATAAACTCCGAACCTATAGATGCGGATGTCACAGCGGAAATCACGCTATCGCACATCCATGCATCGACTGTTGCATATAGCAATGAGGACTCCGCAAAACACTGAAAATAGCAGCTTACATCGGTAATGTCATAATCGTAATACGGAGAGAAGAGGCCTTTAGTACTACCCATGCCCTCGATCCAGACATCCTCACCCTTTAGGTCAAAATGAAACCTGCGACGCCATTCCCCATTTTCCATTTGTACCGTATCAATATATATCACTTCATTAGGCCCTGTCTTCCAGGGTAAGACATCGTGTTGTGCGATATCGAAATCGTAGAGCAACACCGATTCGCTTACTGGGAATATTTCATTCAGAACATACGTAAGACATAGAGGAAAGTCCTGGTCATCGTTGGAAAGTCGTGTGAAGTACACTTGTTTAGACAAGTAATGTTGATCGAGAAGACCAATCAGTTTCGGTGCGATGTGAAGATTCTCAGATGATGGATCTGGACATGCCTCCTCTACACGATAGGTCGGTTGGTAATACAATTTCTTTCCTACCCCAACACCCCAGATTAGTGTATCGAATGGTTCGTCTCCAGACTGAAAATAATTATAGCCGAACGTTGTACACCAACTATGCCAATGTTCACTCCATTTTGCTGGAATGAATGGAAATGGTGTGTAATCCAAATCCACAAGATCAGCACATTCAAGCTCGGGAAATACGGCATCCCTGAAACACGAAAGCCAATAATATGCTTCATGCAAAGAAGATCCCAGATCAAATGCATCTTCAAGAAAAAACTCGCCACCGAGTCTCTCAAATACTGTTATTCTGTAATCAAAGGTTGTGTCAAGTACATGCAGTTTGCGCCATCTCTGATACCTGGTTGGTATGTTCAGGATAGTATCTAAACCAGTCTCTTCGATCACTACGACACTAAATTCCACGGAGTAAGACAATAACATTGTATCACCTTCGGTCAAAGTAAAATCATACACAAGTGCCCATTCTTCATCGCGCCAGATAAAAACTGAGTCATTCCTGGAACAAACAAATTGATCAGGCCATGTTTCAATGAAGGGAGGTAACTGGTAATTTGGTTGTGTATATCCATAGTATTTGAGACGCGTACATTCGATTCCTCCCTTCACATCCATTCCATCGTAATTCAGATACGTCTTCCCTGGTCCCGAGAATGATACAAAATCGTGTACCCACTTACATCCCGACTGAAACCATATCGAATCACTTTGTGCAACACACAGTGCCGGAATGAGAAACATACCGCAAAAGAGAAAATCAAATCTCGGCTTATTTATCAGTGACTTCATAATTGCACATTTGTTACCACAAATCTACCCGTCCACTCTCAGTCATGCCTCGCTATTCATTATTCAACATTCATTATTCTGTATTCGATATTCTACATTCAATATTCCAATACCGCTCTTCCAGTCAGTGCTGCGATAAAATGCAGGCCGAGTCCATCAGTGCGCAAGTGGTATAGTTTGAATGACTGTGCGTCGAAACCCAGGGACCCTCCCTTCGGCAGGGGCAAATTCTTTACTTGTTCAAGAATGTCATTCAGCATTAGAGTGAATTTCGCATTCACGACTTCTTCAAGTTTACTATCCAGCTTATCCGCAAACATGCTATTGACAAATTTGCCGGCCATTTTTGCAAACATGCTGTCATCTGCAAGCTCTATGTTGAGATTGTGCACGGTAAATTTCCTGTGATCATTATCATATTGGACTTTGAATTGCACAATGATCTTTCCATTGTATAGACCTTTCACATCGGCAACTGCATACAGCCATTCAATATCACCTCTGAGATGAAGGCTTTGAATCGTTACATTTCCTGCCAGTGCCATCTCCCCTTGTCCGGTAAGCATGGCATTGATGCGTTCAAATCGGATTGTCGTATCCAGGGCAATTGTTGTACTGTTTTCCATATGCGGCCAAGGTAAGAGGATTCTGAATTCGTAATGGTAAGTGGCTGTTAAGTAGCTTGTAAGTGGCTGTTAAGTGGCTTGTAAGTGGCTGTTAAGTGGCTTGGTCTCGAACATTTGTTTGAATGTGCACTTGCGCTTGCACTTGAACTTGCGTTTGCGTTTGAATTTGAGTTTGCCTTTGCTCCCCTGCATTTCCTAAATTGCGGACTTCACCTTTAAAGATGAGAATATGAAACAACTTCTTACCATTCTCTGTCTCGTTGTCATATGCTGTATTCATAATGTAATTGCGCAGCGCGACAAAACAACCTCCACCTCCCCATCCATCTCCTATGATGAGTCTCTTTACAATTCCCTGCAATGGAGATGCATTGGCCCTTTCCGCGGTGGAAGATCTGCAGCAGTCACAGGTGTGCAGGGTAAACCCAACCTCTACTATATGGGGGCAACCGGAGGAGGAGTGTGGCGTACAAAAGACGGAGGGCAGACCTGGGAAAATATCTCAGACGGCTTCTTCGGTGGATCGATTGGCGCAGTCGAAGTCGCTCACTCAGACAATAATGTCATCTATGTTGGAGGCGGCGAGGTCACTGTAAGAGGCAACACTTCGTATGGATACGGGATGTGGAAATCTGTCGATGCAGGCAATACGTGGAAGCAGATTGGATTAAAAAATGCAAGACATATCCCCCGTATTCGTGTACATCCCAGGAATCACGATATCGTATACGCCGCTGTGCTCGGCGATCTCTTCCGGTCAAGTGACGAGCGTGGAGTCTATCGCAGCAAGGATGGTGGAATGACCTGGGAGAAAATTCTCTTTGCGAATAAAGATGCCGGCGCCGTCGATCTCATCCTTGATCCCAATAATCCGCGCATCCTCTATGCATCTACCTGGCGCATCAGACGTACACCTTACAGTCTCGAAAGTGGTGGAGAAGGATCTGCGCTCTGGAAAAGTACAGACAGTGGCGACACATGGACGAACATCTCAGGGTATGACGGACTGCCAAAAGGCCTCTGGGGCATTTCAGGTGTGAGCGTATCTCCTGTCAATTCAGATCGCGTGTATGCGATGATAGAAAATGAGAACGGCGGTGTTTACCGCTCAGATAATGCAGGCAAGACGTGGGTACTGATGAACAGCGATCGCAGCTTGCGTCAGCGGGCGTGGTACTACACGCGAATCTATGCAGATACTCAAGAAGAAGATGGTGTCTATGTCATGAATGTCAACTATCATCATTCTAAAGATGGAGGGAAAACATTCACATCGCATGATACGCAGCATGGCGACATGCATGACCTCTGGATCGCACCGGAAGACAATCAACGGATGATCATCGGTGATGATGGTGGAGGTCAGGTGAGTTTTGATGGGGGTAGCAATTGGTCGACCTATCACAATCAACCGACGGCGCAATTCTATCGTGTCACGACTGACAATCATTTCCCCTATCGCATTTATGGAGCTCAACAGGACAACAGCACTGTCCGCATCCTGCACCGCACAGATGGCGGTTCTATCGGCGAGCGTGATTGGGAAGAGACTGCTGGAGGAGAAAGCGCCCACATTGCCGTCGATCCTCTGGATAATGATATCGTTTATGGTGGCAGCTACGGTGGATTTCTGACGCGGGTCAATCATAAGACACGACAAATACAGGCGATCAATGTCTGGCCGGATAATCCCATGGGACATGGTGCTGAAGGTATGCGCTATCGTTTTCAGTGGAATTTCCCCATCTTCTTTTCACCGCATGATCCGAAGAAGCTCTACACGACCTCAAACCGCGTACATGTTTCTTATGACGAAGGGAAATCATGGGAAATCATCAGCCCTGATCTCACACGGAATGACACAACAAAGCTCAAAGCTTCAGGCGGTCCAATCACTAAGGATAATACAAGTGTAGAATACTACTGCACCATTTTCGCCGGCTGTGAATCAACTTATGAAAAAGATCTCCTCTGGATAGGATCTGATGACGGCCTCATCCATCTGTCGCGTGATGGAGGTAAAAATTGGTCCGATGTGACTCCACCGCAGATGCCGGAGTGGATGATGATCAATAGCATCCATCCTGATCCCTTCACTAAGGGTGGTGCCTATGTCGCAGGGACACGCTATAAGTCCGGAGACTACAGGCCTTTCCTCTATAAGACGGAAGACTATGGCAAGTCCTGGAAGCTGATCGTCAATGGTATTGCTTCTGATCACTTTACACGGGTGTTGCGTGCCGATCCAAAACGCAAAGGATTATTGTATGCAGGTACCGAAAGCGGAATGTATATTTCATTTGACGATGGAGCAAACTGGAAAGCTTTCCAACTCAATCTTCCAATCGTGCCAATCACCGATCTCACCATCAAGAATGAGAATCTGATCGTCGCAACCCAGGGTAGAAGCTTTTGGATCATTGATGATCTCACTGTCCTGCATCAACTTAGTGATGCCATCGCAAAAGCCGATCAGACATTGTATCATCCGATGGATAGTTACCGAATTGATGGATCTGGCACAACAGGGTCGCGTACACAAGGTCAGAATCATGCCGGTGGCGTGCAGGTCCATTATTCTCTCAAAGACACCACGGCAAAGGACATTTCGATCGGCTTCTATGAAGCAGATGGTGACAGCATCATTACGTTTTCAGAAACCTCGGCAACAGCAGCTTTAAAACTAAGTGTCCTTAAACCAGGGGGCAATGTCTTTCGTTGGGACATGCGTTATCCACCGGCGAAGGACTTCGAGGGACGCATCTTTTGGGCAGGTGGATTGAATGGCCCAAGGGCATTGCCAGGAAAGTATACAGTACGACTGACCGTAGACAGTATTTCCCTTGAACAGGAATTTGAAATCCTCCCCGATCCACGTTCTGGTGCGACACACGAAGATCTTGTCGCACAATTCAATTTCGTGGACGAGATCAATGATAAAATCACGCAAGCCCATGACGTGATCCTGGAAATCCGTGATATCCGTCAGCAAATGAAGACCCTCAAAGAACGATTGAAGGATGATCCGCCCGGCAAGCCCATTGTGCAGAAAGCAACAGCGCTGGATTCAGCGATGACCGTCATTGAGAATGAACTCTACCAGACAAAAAACCGTAGCGGACAGGACCCGTTGAATTTCCCCATCAAACTGACGAACAAGCTCGCACACGTGAGCGCCCTGAGCGGATACGGGAATGCAAGGCCTACCACGCAAGCCTATGCCGTAAAAGGTGAACTCACTGCTCTCGTCGACGCACAGCTTATAGCTTATGCCAAGCTCAGGGACGAAGGTGTTGCGGATCTAAACAGAATGGTAAGGGAGAACGCTGTGGATGCGATTGTGGTGAAGAAGAAACCGTAGCAAACTCAAACTCAAACTCAAGTGCAAGTACAAGTGCAAATTCAAGTGCAAGTGCAAATCTAAGCCCTGAAGGGGTGACATACATTAACAATGGGCAACCCCCATTGATCAGAAGCATCGTCGGAACCAAGCCCTGAAGGGGCGCAAAGAAAACGCAAGTGCAAGTTCAAGGGCAAATCTAAAAGCGAGCATTTATGTAAAGAATTAGTTTTTCTTTGAAATTACCCACACTACCATGAATGAAAAGAAATATAATGTCGAGGATCGTCTGGTGCAATTTGCTGCAGACACGATCTTGTTCACCAAATTGCTTCCCTACGATGATGCGGGTCGATATTTCAGAGATCAACTGACTAGATCCGCATGTGCAGCGGCTTTGAACTTTGGCGAAAGCCAGGGCACCGACTCGATCAAAGACTCGGTTCACAAACTGGGGATGGTGATCAAGGAACTGAAAGAATCAAGAGTTAGCTTGAAAATTGTCACAAAACTTAAGATTGGAGACCCTCCATCAAGAACTCTCTTGTTATCAGAAGTAGAAGAATTGATCGCAATAGCGGCTACAATTCGAAAAAATAAGAATCGTGGCGATTGACCTTGAAGAATTATGGGTTTCTTCTTGAACTTGCTCTTGCACTTGAACTTGCACTTGCTCTTCTCAGGCCCGAAGCGTATAGTTCAAAGCAAAATGACCGCGTTCAGCCGGCACAATTGGTGTTAATGCGATATGTTTTCCAGAGGTGCAGTCTTCTTTTCTGATCCATCCGTCTATGTGAGCAGTGATGACATGGTACCAACCGTCGGACTCATGGGTGATGCCGATCCAGGAATTGGCAGGGAGGAGCGCGATGAGATCTCCGATCGGGTCGGTATAAATTTCAGTGCCCGCCGGCTGCGCATATCGATGGAATTTTACGGTTTTCATTACAGCGTGTTTTACTTTTACAAGACAACCTCAACAAATGGACCATTAAGGCCTATAATTCTAAGTGTCCCGAATCGTCTTGTTGTTACCCTTGAACGGTGGAAAGTTACATTATTAGATACGGGGATTGTTAAATTCGGGCTTTCCTGACCTTAAATAATTATTGCAGAGGGTGGATCGCAAGATTTTGCATATCGACATGGATGCGTTTTTTGCCTCAGTGGAGCAGCGCGACAATCCGGAACTACGCGGCAAAGCAGTCGTAGTTGGGGGAAGCGGCCCAAGAGGTGTCATTGCCGCGGCGAGCTATGAAGCTCGTGAATTTGGAGTCAGGTCAGCGATGCCTACATCGACAGCGCTCCGTAAATGTCCGGACCTGATCATTGTCCCTCCGCATTTTGATGTCTATTCGCGTGACTCCCAGCGCATCCGCAATATCATGCTTAGCGTTACAGACCTGGTGGAACCACTTTCTCTTGATGAAGCTTATCTCGATGTGACCCCTCTCAACCTGGACTGGGATGAGACCATTAAACTTGCGCTGAGACTGAAACAAGATATCTTCGAGGCAACGAAACTCACTGCTACTGCAGGTATCTCTATCAATAAGTTTCTCGCAAAGATTGCTTCCGGACAAAACAAGCCGGATGGACTCACCGTCATATTACCGGGGCAGGTACAGCACTTTCTGGACGATTTACCTGTAGAGGATTTTTACGGTGTCGGAAAAGTGACAGCGCAGAAAATGCACAACCTGGGTATTCGGACCGGCCGGGATCTCAAGGCCTTGTCAGAAGTTGAGCTTGTCAAACGTTTTGGCAAAATAGGTCGCTATTTCTATGGCGTCGTGCGTGGACTTGACGACAGGCCAGTAGAACCCAACCGTGAACGTAAATCACTCAGTGTAGAGCGCACTTACGAACGCGATCTGGATACCATTGATGAAATCGATGCCGCTCTCAGTAAACTCGCGCATGAACTGATGAAGCGATATGCCGATGATGATACGTCTGCTCATACGGTAATCCTGAAAATCCGATTTGATGATTTCAGCACGCACACGCGGCAGAAGACATTTGACCACATCGTCGATGACGCTGATCTCGTCCTCCACACATGCAAGGATTTCCTGAATCAGTTTCC
>DATDQA010000195.1:0-9135 GCA_035292505.1 Saprospiraceae bacterium
GGCGTATCTGCCACCAAAGATGAAGTCCATAAGGCTACTAGCAAGCTTGACAAAGGGCTCTACCCAAAGACATTCTGTAAAATCCTGCCCGATATCGCCGCGCATGATCCAGCCTGGTGTAACATCCTGCATGCAGATACCGCTGGTACCAAATCCGCGCTTGCTTATCTCTATTGGCGCGAGACAGGTGATCTCTCCGTGTGGAAAGGCATTGCGCAGGATGCCATCGTGATGAACATGGATGATATGGCTTGCGTAGGCTGTACGGAACATTTTATGTTGTCGAATACCATCGCCCGGAATCGTCATGTGATCACCGGAGATGTAATACAAGCAGTGATTGAAGGCACGATCGCATTCTGTGAACAGATGGCGTCATTTCAGATCGACATTCATCACGCAGGTGGAGAAACTGCTGATGTGGGCGATATCGTCCGCACGATCGATGTGGGGTTTACCGCCTTTAGCCGGATGCAGCGCGAAGAGCTTGTAATTAACAGGATCAGGCATGGTGATGTGATTGTCGGACTTGCTTCTGATGGCCAGAGTACTTATGAAGCAGCGTATAATAGCGGTATCGGCAGCAATGGTCTGACATCAGCACGCCATGACGTGCTCCATAAAATGTATGGCGAGCGCTATCCTGAATCATACAGTGAACATACAGAACAGGAGTATGTCTATTCAGGATCTAAAAACCTTACAGATAAAGTCGATGTCCGTGGTGTGCCCATGGAGGTGGGCAAATTGTTGTTGTCCCCTACGCGCACATACCTGCCTGTATTGCGCACAATACTGCGTGAACTCCATAGCGAGATCCATGGGATCATTCACAATACAGGCAGTGGCCAGACGAAAGTGCGTCGTTTCCTTCAGGATGGGATATGCGTAGTCAAGGATGGTCTGCCTGAATGTCCTCCGGTCTTCAATTTGATTCAAAGTGAATCCGGAACTTCCTGGGAAGAGATGTACCAGGTGTTTAATATGGGATGCAGAATGGAGATCTACGTTCCTCCACACATTGCCAATGAAGTCATCGCCATGGCACATGCGTATAATATCAACGCGTGGGTGATTGGCAGAGTAGAGAAGGCAGAGACTTCCTCTGTGTTACTTGAAACAAAACAGGGAACCTTCCGATACTCCTAGGGAATAAATCACACGTAGCCGATATAATTGTGCGGTGTCAGTGATTTGAGCTCATTCTTTACCTCATCAGAGATCATCAATCCATCAACAAATCTCCATAACGTCTCCCTGGTGATTTTACCTGTACCTCGTGTCAGTCCTTTCAGCAGCTCATAAGGTTCTGCAATACCTTCTCGCCGGAGGATGGTTTGTATCGGTTCAGCAAGTACCTGCCATTGGTCATCCAGGTCGCTCGTCAGTTTGGTTTTGTTGAGAGCGATGTTATCAAACCCTTTGAGGAGTGCCGTGAGCGAGATCAGGGTATGCGCAAAAGGTACGCCAATATTGCGCAGGACTGTGCTGTCTGTAAGATCACGTTGCAATCTTGATACGGGTAATTTATCTGCGAGATGAGCAAATATTGCGTTTGCGATACCTAAATTCCCTTCGGCGTTTTCAAAATCGATCGGGTTCACTTTATGAGGCATTGTAGATGAACCGACTTCACCTGCAATAGAATGTTGTGTCAGGTATTCCATCGAGATATATTGCCAGATGTCGCGGCACAAGTCTATCAGGATTGTATTGATCCGCATCCATACATGGAACAATGCAGCAAGGTGGTCGTAGTGATCAATCTGTGTGGTCGTCTTTTCACGGATAAGACCTAATGATGACACGAAGCGATCTGCAAACTGTGGCCAGTCAATGCCGGGATAGGCTGCCTTATGCGCGTTGAAATTGCCCGTAGCACCGCCAAACTTCCCGTAGAATACTATTCCTTTCAAAGTATCCGTCTGCAAACTGAGTCTTTCGACGAAAACCCCAAGCTCTTTGCCCATGGTGGTCGGCGTAGCAGGTTGGCCATGTGTATGCGCAAGCATGGCTTCGTGACGCCATGAAGTGGTAAATTCCGATAACCGATGGATCACCTGATTGAGCGCAGGAAGCAGCACCTCTGTCATGGCCTTTCGTGTGAGTATCGGCACGGCAGTGTTATTGATATCCTGACTTGTCAGACCAAAGTGAATCCATTCTTTAAGGGTGGACATCCCCGCTGCCTCAAGCTTTTCTTTCAGGAAATATTCGACTGCTTTGACATCATGATTGGTACGACTTTCAGTTTCCTTTATACGCAGGGCACTTTGCTCATTGAATGTCTCAATGAGTGATCGCAAGAGAGTGATCTGTTCAGCAGTCATGCGCGGCATCTGCGACGGTCCTAATTCCGCCAGTGCAATCAGATACTCCACTTCTATCCTGCAACGCTCCCTGATGAGCGCATATTCGGAGAAACAGGAAGAGAGTACTTCGGTTTTCGCATGGTAGCGACCATCGATCGGCGATATGGCGTGTAAAGACATAGTGGTAAGTGTCGCTCTGTGTGTCAAAGGTAAGCCTTAGGTATTTCGTCTTCTCTTTCTCCTTCCGGACATCAGTGTTCCACAGCTCTTGAAATTCCTGTTGGAGTTCCTCCATCAGAAGACTGTTGAAGCCATTGTTCATTGAGGCGCTTCAGGAAATAATACGTTTCCTCTTGTGACCTGATGGAAAGATCCTGGCTTGTTTTCCTGTAGGTATTGTTGTTTTCAAAGTGAATATGCCTGGCCTTTACATTATCACGCCATTGAATACGCATGATCTCATGGATAAGTCTTTTGATCCTCGCATCATAGACCGGGAAGGTAGTTTCGATCCTGAAACTGAGATTGCGTTCCATCCAGTCCGCTGAAGAGAGATACGTCTTTTCCTCGCCACCATGATGAAAAATGAACACACGGGCATGCTCCAGAAACCTGTCCAGGATACTGATCGCGGTAATGTTTTCACTGATCCCGTCCATCCCGGGTACAAGGCAACAGATCCCACGAATAATCATTTGAATTTCCACGCCTACCTGACTGGCTCGATACAACTTCTCAATCATGGTCATATCCTGGAGGCTGTTGATTTTGAGGAAAATCTTTGCGGGCTTACCTGCACGAGCTTGCTCGATTTCAAAATCGATATACTCCTCCAGTTGTCTGCGTAAGTTGAATTGTCCTACGAGCAGGTGTTCGAATCCATGGGTCGGAACGCGGACTGTCTCTAGAAAAGAAAATAACCTTGCTACCTCAGAAGTCAGGCGATGATCGGCACTAAAGATTCCAAAGTCGGAGTACAACTTCGCTGTCTTCTCATGAAAATTCCCGGTGCCGAGATAGACATAGAGTTGTTCACCGCCTTTCTCGACACGACGCACCAAGGCAGCTTTGGAGTGCACTTTGAGACCGGGGAAACTATACTTGACTTGTACTCCGGACTGTTCGAGACGTTCACCCCACTTGAGATTTGCTTCTTCATCAAAGCGGGCTTTCACTTCTACGAATGCAGCAACCTGTTTGCCTGACTTCACACCTGCCATCAATGCATCCATGATTCTGCTGTCTCGCGCGACCCGATATGTAATGATCTTGATATGAGTCACTGCAGGATCTCTCGCGGCGCGTTCAAAAAATTGTACTACGGATTCATAGCTGTGATAAGGTACATTGATCAGGTGATCCTGCTGACGGATGGCATCAAAGAAATCCTCGCTTCGCTCGAGGGGAAAATAGGCTAACGGTTTCAGTTGGCTATCCTTCAGTGCCTGTTTGCCGAAATCCGGGAAGCCGAAGAAATCGAAATTATTGTGATAACGACCTTCCGGGAAGAGCCCGAAATCGCTGACTTCAAGGATCTCCGTCATAAATGTGAGCATCTCCTCCGGCATCTCCTTATCATATACCAGCCTCGATGCAGGGCCCACATTCCGTTTGGCAAGGCTGTGTCGTATTTTCACAAGGAGGTCTCCTGAGTACTCATCATCGATGTACAATTCAGCATCTCTTGTGAGCTTGATTGAATATGAGTTGATGATATTGTATCCAGGGAATAGCCATGTAATGTTGTGCCTGACGATATCATCCAGCATGATGATATCATGCTCTCCCCGGTTAGAAGGGAGCTCAATAAATCTGCCAAGGTGACTGGAAGGAACCTGTACTAACGCATACGCCGACGGATCTTCAGGATGTGCTTTGTCGCGAAGGTCGACGCAGAGATAAATCGTTGCATTATTGAGGAACGGACGAATCATTCCTTTGACTAACAATACAGGCTGTACATAGGGCAGGAGATTGTCCTGGAAGAATTGCTCTATGAATTGGATTTGATCTTCGGCAAGAGCCCCGCGTCGCAATACGTGAATCCCATGTTTCGCGAGATGCGGGATGATCTGATGCGTGAAGATATCACTGAACTCTTCCTGGTGTTCGCTGACAATCGTCTGGATCTGACGCAATATCTGCTTCGGTTGTTCATGGAGTTGGCGTTTGGTCTTTTTACCTACCTGCAGCAGGTTGCGGTGATGAGCCACACGTACCCGGAAGAACTCATCAAGGTTCGATGAATAGATTGCCAGGAATTTGAGGCGTTCAAGCAACGGATTCGTGGGATCTTTTGCTTCCTGCAGTACCCTGTAGTTGAATGCCAGCCAGCTCAGGTCCCGGTCGACAAAAGGCACCTCTTTATTGTCAAGATTGATTTCGAGTTGTGACATAGAAGGGTTAAAAGTACAAAGCTGTTTACTGTTGACTGTTCTGACGCTCTCTTCGGACGCAGGGGCGAGGTGACCTTGCCTCTGTCGGCGCCATAGGCATCCCTTTGGGGCAGACAGGCTCGAAGCCTGCCCGACTATGTAATTCCCGCCCGAATGTGTCATTTCGGTACGTTCGCCCGGCCGGTACGGACGGGGGCGAGGCAGGCGGGCGTCCGACTCAGGAGGACCTTACCAAAGAGACTCCTTTGGAGCGAGCGTCTGCGAGTGGGAACCCTTTTGAAATCCTGCAATTTATCACGCACCTTCCACAACTCACAACTCATATTCTCACCCTTAAAACCCTATCTTCGCGACCCACTTTGGCTTCGTAGTACAACGGATAGTACGGAGGTCTCCGGAACCTCAGATCCAGGTTCCCTGCCCGAACGTACCGAAGTTCAGCCGTCAACCTTTAAACTTTATCTTCGCGCAGAATTTTTTGGCTTCGTAGTACAACGGATAGTATGAAGGTTTCCGAAACCTTAGATCCAGGTTCGATTCCTGGCGAAGTCACTTTCTAATGTTGAATAATGACATTCAGACGGAATATCTGATTTGATACGTTCGGTACGGGCGGGGATTCCTGGCGAAGTCACTTACGTTCGGTACGGGCGGGGATTCCCGGCGAAGTCACAAAGTTTGTCGCACACATCATGGCTCAAAGAACACGTATTGCCGCTGGTAACTGGAAAATGAATACCACGGTCACACAAGGCTATGCATTAGCGGAAAGTCTTGCCGGTAGCTGGAAAGGTGATACGTACAATAAAATGATCGTTGCGCCTCCTTTTACGCACCTGATTGCGATTCAGGCCTTGCTCAAAGAAAGTACGATCGAAGTTGCCGCACAAAATTGCCATTGGGAATCAGAAGGGGCATATACCGGTGAAGTTTCACCCAAAATGCTCAGTGCAATGGGAATCCCGTATGTGATCATCGGTCATTCGGAGCGTAGAGAGATGTTCGGCGAGACAAATGAGATCGTGCATAGAAAAGTCGACGCTGCCCTTTCTGCCGGGTTAAGAGTCATCTTTTGTTGTGGTGAACCACTGAATGTTCGGGAAGCTGGTGGTGCACTCGGGTTTGTTGAGAATCAATTGAAGGAGAGTCTTCTTCATCTCAGTTCCGAACAAATGCAGGCAATCATTATTGCATACGAGCCTATCTGGGCAATTGGCACAGGTGTCACTGCGACGTCAGAGCAAGCGCAGGAAATGCATGCGTTCATCCGTAAGCTGTTATCAAATAACTATTCTGAGGCGGTTGCCGGACAGACAACGATCCTATACGGCGGGAGTGTCAAATCATCTAATGCAGCGGAACTTTTCAGTAAACCCGATGTCGATGGTGGTCTGGTCGGAGGTGCTTCACTATCGGCGACAGATTTCCTTAAAATCGCTCAGGCATTATAAACAATCGATTGTCGGTTTTTCTCACAGGCCTTAGCATAGGAGTTTTACATTTGCCGGGCTCCCATTTGGTAATAATCTCTTGCAATTAAAACGTGATCATAATGAGCTTTCAAAGAATTCTATACACTGCAATGATGGCTTGTGTCACCATTCCTTTCTCTGCACAAGAATTAAACCCTGAATGGCTTGAAAACCTCAAATTCCGCAACATAGGCCCGGCCGGAATGAGTGGCCGTGTGACTGCCATTGATGTCAACCTTTCGGCACAGGAACACATCCTCGTGGGTGCTGCATCCGGTGGCGTATGGGAAAGTACCGATGGAGGAATCACATGGGATCCGATTTTCGACGAAGCACCGACTCAGGCAATTGGTGCGATAAAATTCAACCAACGTAATCCACTCGAAATATGGGTCGGTACGGGAGAAGGGAATCCGCGTAATTCGCAAAATAGCGGAAGAGGTATGTATAAGTCAATGGATGGAGGTAAGACATGGAAACATCTCGGTCTTGAGAATACCCGTGCCATTCATCGGATCATAATCGACCCGCACGATCCGTCGATAGTGTATGTCGGTGCCATGGGCAGCGCATGGGGCCCATCTTCTGATCGCGGTGTTTTCAAAACGACGAACGGCGGTAAAACCTGGAATAACATTCTCTACATCAATGATCGCACCGGGGTTGCAGACATGGTCATTGATCCTGCCAACCATCAGAAACTCATTGTCGCAATGTGGGAATATGGGCGTACACCCTGGCACTTCTATTCGGGTGGAAAAGGTTCGGGTATTCATATCACATTCGATGGGGGAGAGTCATGGAAACAACTCACTGAGAAGGATGGATTACCAAAAGGCGATCTCGGACGTACTGGTCTCGCGATTGCGCAGAATAAACCAAACATTGTCTATGCACTTGTCGAAGCAAAAGAAAATGGTCTCTATAAATCTGTGGATGGAGGCCTCCATTGGTCGTTGGTGTCCTCAAAAAATATCGGTAACAGGCCATTTTATTATAATGAACTCTATGTCGATCCCTCCAATGAAAACCGTATCTGGAATTTGTACTCCTATGTCTCAAAAAGTGAAGATGGTGGAAAGACATTTGAGACGATCCTCGATTATGGCAAAGGTGTACACCCAGATCACCACGCATTCTGGATTTCACCTACCGACCCGAAATATATCATCGATGGCAATGACGGTGGAGTGAACATCTCACGTGACGGCGGAAGGAACTGGCGCTTTATCACAAACCTTCCTGTAGGACAATTCTATCACGTCAATGTTGATAATGACTATCCATACAATCTCTACGGCGGTCTGCAAGACAATGGTACATGGGTAGGACCTGCGTATGTCTTGAAAGCAGGGGGCATTCGCAATGCGGATTGGAGGGAGGTGCTCTTCGGTGATGGCTTCGATGCCATGCCGTATCGCGCTGATAACAGATACGGATGGGGGATGAGTCAGGGAGGATACCTTTCTTTCTACGATTATGAAACCGGATTTTCAGAATTTCAGAAACCGGTGCATCCGGAACATCTCCTCTTGCGCTTCAACTGGAATGCTGCCATTGCACAGAATCCATTTCATGATTGCGGGATATACTACGGAAGTCAATTCGTCCACAAGAGTATGGACTGTGGCAGAAGCTGGGACATCATTTCACCCGATCTCACAACGAATGACACGACGAAACAAAAGCAGGCTAAAAGCGGAGGATTGACCGCGGATGTGACGGCAGCGGAAAATCATACCACCATCATCGCGATCGCTCCAAGTCCGGTCGATGAAAACGTAATCTGGGCTGGTACGGATGACGGAAATCTGCAATTGACACGTGACGGTGGCAAATCCTGGACGCTCCTGAATGTGAGGATGCCAGGATTACCGAAAAACGGATGGATTCAGCAGATAGAAGTCTCAGTCAAAAATGCCGGAGAAGCCTTTGTGGTCGTTAACAATTACAGGCAGAATGATTGGTCACCGTATCTCTATCAGACGGCGGATTATGGTCAGACATTTCGCAGGATTGTGAACACCGGAGATATAGAAAGTTTTGCTTGCAGCGTAGTGCAGGATCCCATTGAGTCCAAACTGATGTTCCTTGGTGCCGAAGACGGACTTTACCTTTCTCTGAATGGTGGCCAAACATGGCAGAAGTGGTATCAAAAAGGATTTCCCTCGGTACAAGTCATGGATATGAAAATTCATCCGGCTGAGCATGATTTGATCCTCGGTACGTTTGGGCGTGCCTTCTGGATTTTAGATGATATCAGGCCATTGAGGGAGATTGCAAAAACAGATGGAAGAGTGTTGAAGAAAGACTTTGCGGCATTTGCTGCTCCTGATGCGATCCTTGCTGAGTTTCGCTCAGTCGATGGCATCAGATTTACTGCAGATGCCGAGTATCAAGGCAATAATCGCGGACGTGGTGCGCGCTTTACTGTCTGGAGCAAGCCGAAAGACAAAGAAGAGAGAAAGCACACGGCTGTCGATACCATTGCGTCTCCTTCAAAAGAGAAGCGACGCAGTAACTCCGCCGCACCGATTCCGGTGACACTGACTCCGGCAGATACAAGTAAGACGGACAAGAAAGATGACGCTGAGAAAAAAGAGGACAAACTCAAAGTAGTCGTTCTGGGAATGCATGGAGATACGGTAAGGCAATTTTCACGGAAGCTGGACAAAGGTTTTAATCGACTGAGTTGGGATATGCGCAGGACAGGTGTGCGCGGCCCCTCACGCCAGGAACCACGTGACGATGCAGATGAACCGGCGGGCAGACAGGTGCTCCCAGGGACCTACAAACTGATACTGCGGTACGGTAATGCTAAAGACAGTACGATGATCACAGTACGCCGGGATCCACGTCTGAAGATGACGGATGAAATGCTCGCAGAGCGTGATCTTGCACTTTCAGAGTTTGAATCCATCGTGAAGTCAGCAGCGGATGCGTTCACGCAGTTGA
>DATDQA010000196.1:0-18876 GCA_035292505.1 Saprospiraceae bacterium
GTCAGGATCATTGGACAACGTTGTTTTCCCGGTACCCGACAAACCGAAGAAGAGCGCGGTGTCTCCATCTGTGCCCACATTTGCGGAGCAATGCATGGAGAGAACGTTATTCTCGAGAGGAAGTAAATAATTTAATACTGAAAAGACGCCCTTTTTGATTTCGCCGGTATATGCAGAACCACCTATTATGATTGTCTTTTCGGAGAAATTGACGATGGAAAAATTTTCTTGTCGTGTATGGTGCAGCTTCGGATCTGCGAGACAACCTGGAAACGCATAGATCCTCCATTGCGGCGTAAAGTTGGCAAGCTCTTTTAGTGTCGGCCTGATAAACATATTGTAGGCGAACAAATTCTGCCAGGGAAACTCGGTGAAGACTCGCAGATTGAGTTTATAGTTGGGGCTTGCACAGGCAAACATATCGCGTACATAAATCTCATCGCGTGTATTTGCATAGTCAATAATCTTATCGTAGAGTGATTTGTAGTCATCAGGATCGAGCGGAATATTGAAGTTTCCCCAATCCACGGTATCCGCTGTTTTCTCGTCTTTGACGATATACCTGTCCTTTGGCGAGCGTCCGGTAAACTTTCCTGTATTGATGACAAGTGCTCCTGTACTGCTCAGTTTACCCTGGTCTTTACGGATGGTCGCTTCGATCAGTGCGGCTGGCTGGAGATTGAGATTCAGGTTTTTCTGCGTAAGCGTATTCATGATTGAAATTCGGTTAGCTAACGTCTGTATTTGGCCTGCGGCGAACTTAGGGAAATTCCCTCAGAGGGGTTGGAAGGCTGAAAGGCGGAAAGGCGGAAGGGCGGAAAGGCGGAAAGGTCCGTAATCAGTTTACGCATCCTGTTCGAAGTTTACAACTTCGAACCCCCTCATAGCTATCGGAAGTTTGTAACTTCCGCGAGAATACTATGATCATAGGATACAACCATCTGAACCTCCTTGAAAAGATGACCTTCACCCCCGGCGGAGCGAAGAATATCATCGAGTTGTGGTATGATGGTGCAGCGAATAAAGTCCGTAAGACAATCGACTACAAGTACAATATCCGTGGCTGGATGACCGAGATCAATGATGTGAGCAACTGCAATACCGATCTCTTCCGGATGAAGCTCAACTATGAGGTAGGAAATAGCAATATCAATGCTGCTGCGCGGTGGAACGGCAACATTTCCTCCATGGAATGGCGCGTTGGAAATGCGTGTATGGTAGGAGGTAGTACACGGAACAAGACATACTATGGTTTTACATACGATAACCTGAATCGTCTGACACAAGCCAAGTATGCGGAGTATACAACTCTCTACACAAATTTCGACCGGTATAATGAAACACTCACTTACAACCTCAGTGGAGACATCACGACACTTGTGCGAAGAGGCTATAATGCCGGGAGCTATTCGGAGATAGATAATCTTGCATACGCATATCCCTCCTCGGGGACATTCCGCTTATCTTCTGTGACGGAGACATCAAATGGGACACTGGGTTTTACGATCAATGCAGGACAAACACTTAGCAGTTATACCTATGACAACAATGGAAACATCACTGTGAGGACGAATGTGGGCTACTCAACTATCAACTATAATCATCTCAATCTTCCACATACAATCACCGGCACAGGAGGTACGATCAATAATTCTTATGATGCAGGTGGACGCAAATGGACAAGTACGTCTGCCGGAGTGGTCACAACGTACTTCAGCGGGATCGAGTACGAAGGGAATGCGCTGAAAGCCATTTACCACGAGGATGGAAGAATAGAAAAACTTGGTGGAGGGACGTATGAGTATCAGTTTTATATCAGAGATCATCTCGGCAATGTCAGAATACTGCTAAAAAGCGGGCCCACATTGATGCAGGAATACCACTACTATCCCTTTGGTTTAGAGCAAGGTGGATCGTGGGCAGCACCTCAGGGACTTACACAGAAGTATAAGTATAACGGGAAAGAGTATTTTGGAAGTGGGTTAGGGTGGTATGACTTTGGTGCGAGGTGGTATGATCCGGCGATGGGAAGATGGATATCTGCTGATCCACTTTCAGAGACATATGCAAACTTGTCACCGTATTGTTTTGTAAATAACAATCCAATTCAGTTTTTTGATCCGAATGGAATGGAAATTAAGAACGCTCATGCGGATGATTTGATTAATTCGACACAGAGATTAGCCACGGCAATGGCTGCACTTAGCCAACTTAAAAAAGGTAGTGATGGATATAAATCAGCAAAGAAAGAGTATAGGGCGGCATCTAATGAATTCAATACCGTATCTGGAGCGTTTAACAGAGTAGAATCGAAATTGGATGCTATTAAATCTGGAAATTCAAGTCTCTATGAGAATCTTGATAATCTCAAAGATGCAGGCGGTAACACTGTCGATGTTTATGTTCAAGATGTAAACCATGAGAATCTACAAGAAGGAAGATATCCGGGAGCTGATACTGATGTTTTCGGAGACACAGATGCAGGTTTTGGAACAATATTTTCCTTTCAGGATGGCTCTCAATATATGAATGTAAAGTCCAAGAAATATTCAGAAAATACAGTGCACATACGAATGAGCAGCGAAGCAAAGACACGGCATTTGGCCCATGAGTTTGGACATGCAGAATACCAGACAGAGAATACTCTCGAATACTATAGATGGATACTGGCACATCCAGAGGCAAAAGGGTACGGAGGGCATTATAAGAAGGGCAGTACTGAAGATCCAAGTGGGATTGCTGCAAGATTAGCTGAAAAAGGTTTCTAAAATATGGCAAGATCATTGATATTGAACTTATTATTTATCGGGGCTTATTCGATAATGACAGCTCAACAAAGTAATATATCAGCTGACAATCAGTTGATAGCAAAGCAAATAAAGCTATTCCTGTTTTCTCAAATGTATTTTGGTCAATTAAATGAACAAGAGTTAAAGAGCTACTTTGAAAATGAACTGGAAATTCAGTTGCTTGATTCCAGAGGATTTAAGGACATAGAATTTTATTACATTCCTCATCAAATAGTAATTGAATGCAAAACACAAGATGGAACAATATACAAGAGACCCATGCCCTTGGAATATAGTGTACCTGACAAAATTATCGTTGCCAGGACTGTAACATCTGGCATGCTGTATATAGTGGCAGGAGCAGAAGCAAATACCTTTGAGTACATTGTAAATCACATAGATAGTTATATAGACCCACTCAACGGGTGTAACTATCGTAAGTCCAAGAAAAAGAAATATTCATGCTTATACATCGAGGGAATTGAACTTAAAAAATATCTAAATTGAATTGCAAAAAAGATGCTTAAAGTGGCGGGATCAGATTAACAACGGAAATATCACGGTCGTACCAATGTGGGGTATAGCACGATATCATATAATCATCTGAATCTCCTTGACACCATCACCGGGCACAGGAGGACGATCATCAATTCTTACGGTGCAATAGGACTTGAGGTACCCATGAATGTCAGAACTATTTTATGAGTTTTACGACATGAATGCCTCCATAAGCTTTCTTGCACCATCACCCCAGGTATAATATTCAGGCGCAAAAGACGCAGCTCTCTGCTGCAACGTCAGAAAATGATCGGAATCCATCACACATCTCCTGAATTCAATCACAAGTTGCGCTACATTCTTACACCTGTATCCATTGACCCCTGGTGAAACATGTTCTGCAGCATATCCACCTTCAAGAGCAAATACCGGCATTCCGGACATCACTGCATCCTGTATCGCCATCCCAAATGTCTCCATCTCTGAAGAGGAGACATAGAGATTGGATTGATCATAGAGTTGTTGTATCGATCCAGCAGCCTGTTCGCCGAGTAGGCGTACACATTTTTTGAGCGTATCATGATGCAGAATGATGTCTGCACAATGGTGTGCATACTCTACATCTGCAGTAAGGCTTCCGGCAATGACAAGTGTGTAACCACGAGTGATATCCGCTTCTGCAAGTGCTTGCAAAAACCGAAGTTGACCCTTTCTTGGAATACAACTGCCCAGGATCAGCGCATGTACCTGGGGAGAAGGCAGTCTGTTGGTCTGTTTCTGAAAAGTTGGTGCAGGCTCGATACTAAAAATCTGTGCAGGATCAAAACCACGATCAGTGAGATAGTAAGATGTAAACTGGCTTGTGACAATGAATCCGGAGAACTGATCCAGGATGGATTTCTCTTTTTGCCTGAAATATTCTTCGGATAAAGGGTAGAGGCTGTTGAGATGATGGATGAGTGCAATACACCGTGGAGGAATCTGCTGTCCCGGCCTCTCAATCTTTTCGAAGTAAATGCTGTCAAATATGTACACCGTGTCAGGACTCGTCAACATCAGTTCTGGTTGAAAAGGACTATGCGAGACATGCGCTCCTGCATTGGTGAGTGCGGTCATCAAGTGGGCATTATAGACATTACCACCGGACATGAACGAAGCAGGATCAGGGATCAGAAAATGGAACTGGTGCATGACAGGAATGAAGATATGGCATTCACCTTACCATCGGATCTGCCATCAGAGAGTTCACGTATCAGGTCAGTGTTGGGGATGACCTTCAGCCAGTATGGCTGCGCTGCATTACCATGCAGAAAAATGCAAAGTACCGGCATGACGGGAAGTCCGGCCGGTACTTTGTCATCGGGGATTAATACCTTGGTTTGCCACGGAAGCCACCGCCGCCACCGCCGCCGAAGGATCTGTTGTCCTCCTTCTTACGGGCTTCGTTGACTTTGATATTGCGGTTACCGACTTCTTTATCGTTAAGGTTCTTAATTGCATTCACAGCAGCTTCTTTGCTGCCCATTTCTACGAATGCAAAGCCTTTGCTTCTGCCAGTTGCATTATCGGTGATGATTTTCACGGAAGTGACTTCACCGTATTGCCCAAAAAGCGATCTCAAATCCTCCTCACTTGTATTAAAGGAGAGATTTCCAACATAAAGGTTCATAAAACAAAAAATTAAAAAATGAAAAAATCAGAATTATTGATGCCTGCTCTCAGGCGTCACACAAAATACAATTTACATATATATCACGTGAGAAACTGAGTCGGAGCCAGGTCTCTGCATCTTATTTATCAATACCTGGGGTTTCTCTTGAAGCCGCCACCACCACCGCCACCACGAGGTCCGCTGTCTTCGCGTTTCCTCGCTTCGTTGACTTTGATGTTCCGGTCTCCAACTTCCTTGTTGTTGAGTTCAGCGATAGCCGCCATCGCCTCTTCTTTGTTCGCCATTTCCACGAATGCGAATCCCTTACTCTTTCCGGTAGCAAGGTCTGTAATGATTTTCACAGAGGTTACTTCTCCGTACCTCTCGAAAAGCGCTTTTAAATCTTCCTCACGGGTCTGGAAGGAAAGATTTCCTACATAAAGGTTCATAAAACAAAAAATAATTAAAAATGAATAAATCGAATTCCCGGATCTTGTAAGGAAAGCACATCTGCATTCCAGAGTTACAAAGCTGCAAATGCAGCCCATCCTGCAAAGGTTCACTGAAACCGTAAGTTTTTTAGCTGAAATGTTGCGATAAAAGCCGCCAAATCAGGGTCTCTGAGTTCTTCGTTTTGTCGCCTCCTCCAAAAAATCTTATTGGGTTGCCTCACTATCTCTCCCCCCTTTGTCACGTAAACCGCTGTAAATATATGCCTTTTAACCAAATCGCCAGTAGTGTCTCGTTTTGATGTGTGTATGACAAATTGCAGGATTTCAAAAGGGTTCCCACCTGGAGACGCCTGCCTGCCCCAAAGGGATGCCCATGGCGCCGACAGAGGCAGGGTCACCTCGACTCCTCTCCAGCAGGCTCAAACCTCTCCCTCATAAGAGGCCCAGGCCACATGCGATTCACCTAGCGTGACTTTCAACCTTCCCTGAAAACTGCCCCGGACACGGATCGCCAGTTGGTTGTGCACATATTTGGCCAGGTGTTCAGTCGTGGTAAACTGATGCCCAAACTCAGGCATCACATCAAGATTTCGATAGTTCAAAGCCCTCAGGACTTCCCTGAGTTGCTCCTGTGCATATCCAATATCCAGGACGACATTGTGCGGATTCAATGAAACAGACGAGAATTCAGCATCCACAATATATGTCGCACCATGAAGCTGACTCGCAGGCCCGAAATAAGGATCGGGCAAGGAATGTGCAATCATGATGTGATCCCGGATTCTGACGGAGTACATTTAGCAGTGAGTTGTCCTGTAATTAGTCTCTGTAATCAAGCGGAGGCGCACGATCTTCTATGAGAGCCTCATAAAAGAAATTCTTTCCTCTCCTGCGTTCAAGTTCCTCTTTTGCCAGAGTGAGGATGGCAGGATCGGTATATAGGTCAATTGCTGTCAGGGTCATCGTCTTTGCAGCGACCATCATTCCCTTTATCCCTATTGAAGTTCCTCCCGCAGCCACTGCTTGCCAACTATGCCCGGATGTACCAGGGATCCATGTGGCTGTACGTAAACCAACGGTCGGCACATTCCAACTGATATCTCCGACGTCCGTGGATCCTCCCGTTCCTTTTTCGGTAATCTTGAAGGGAGCGACAATTCTGGCATTTTCAAAGTTCGCATCGGGATTCTTCAGAGTTTCTCTCAGTTTGGAAGCATACGCGGTTTCTTCTTCAGTATAAGTGACACCTCCAATGGTGTTCAGATTCTTGTACATGACTTTCGCCAAAGTCTCATTGGGTAAGACATTGAATACGCCATTGATGATCTCATATTCCATCCGGGTGTCCGTTCCCAGGGCAGCGGCCTCTGCAGTCTTGATAATCCATGCAAAGGTTTCCTTTGCCTGTTGCATTTCGGGATGCCTGCTATAGTAGTAGACTTCCGCGAACTCAGGCACTACATTTGGCGCTTCACCGCCATGTGTGATGACATAATGGATGCGTGATTCCTGAGGCACGTGTTCACGGAGCAGATTGACCATATAGTTCATTGCTTCGACTCCATCGAGAGCTGACCTGCCAAACTGTGGTCCACTCGACGCATGTGAAGCAGCTCCATAAAACCGGAATTTTGCGGAGATATTCGCAAGCGATGAGGCAGCATCGGCGCTGTTGCTATTTGATGGGTGCCAATGTATGACCGCGTCCACACCCTTGAAGAGACCAGATCGCACCAAATATATCTTACCACCACCGCCTTCTTCTGCCGGAGTGCCATAGTACCGGATTGTTCCAGGCGTTCCTGTCTGCTTAAGCCAGTCTTTCACTGCAATTGCGGTTGCGGCAGAAGCAGTTCCAAATAAGTGATGTCCGCATGCATGACCTGCTTCTGCGTCTTCTCGTAGCTGTCTTTCTGGTGCCGCAGTCTGTGAGACACCTGGCAACGCATCAAACTCTCCGAGAATACCGATGACAGGAGAACCGGTTCCGGCCTCCGCAGTAAATGCTGTCGGCATGCCCGCTACACCTGTGGTCACCTTAAATCCTGCTTCACGTAGTGCCTCTTGTAACAAAGCCGAGCTTTTGAATTCCTGGTAACCGACTTCGGCATATTGCCATATCTGCAAGGCAATATCTGCGTACTTCTGACTGTCTTTGTCGAGTTGGGAAAGACACTTTTGGGTTTCATCTTGTGCGGAGATCGTCGCGTGAGCAAGAATCAAGACTGCAAAAAAAGTGGAGAATAGCTTCATGACAACCGAATTGATTTTGTGAAATTACAAGGATCAGACAGAGATCATGCTCATGCACCGATTTCCTCCCATTTCCCCGACTTGTCCGCCTAAGCATGCGAAGGCGGATTTCACCGGCTTCCCCGATTTTCCCGATTTTCCCGGTTTTCACCGGTTTTACCGATTTCACCGGCTTCACCGATTTCTCCCTCTTTTTAACAGTACTCTGCAAACGCCGCCTTCAGGTTTTCCGCGATCATCTGTGCGCTGCGTCCCTCGATGTGATGACGTTCAAGAAAATGTACGAGTCGTCCATTCTTGAACAACGCAATCGAAGGTGATGAAGGAGGATAGGGTAGGAGATATTCACGGGCACGGTCGGTCGCGGCACGATCAACACCTGCAAACACGGTGTAGAGGCGATCAGGTCTGGTGCCTTCGCGCAGGGCGATTTTAACACCGGGGCGTGCATTGGCTGCTGCACAGCCACAGACAGAGTTGACGATAAGAAGAAATGTGCCTTCTTTATTTGACATCGCGACTTCTACATCTGCAGGGGTATGCAGGCTCCCGAATCCCACTTCCGTGAGGTCACGGGTCATTGGCGCAGTTAATTCAGCTGGATACATGATTTATTTCTTTTTTTACAAAAGTACAGAACGCAATGCAAGCTGGAAAGTTGCAGTTACTCAGGCATGCATGGTTCGGGAACGGAAGTTGGGAGACTTAACGTCTTCCCACCAAATCTCTGACCGCGTCAGGTACACGCATCTTTTCGCCGGTTTTATAATCGGTAAGAACAAGGACAGACTTGCTCCTCGCAGCTATCATTTCAAGCTTTGTACTGAATAGGGCTTGTTCAAGTTTCACGCTGGTATTCCCCACCTCAGTAATACGCGATCCTACGATGACCTCATCCGGAAATGTGACAGGCAAGATGAATTGACACTCGATGTATGCGAGAATAGGTCCCACCCCGGCACGCGGCATCGGCATCAGATACTCGTATTGGCGCAGGAAGTCAATCCGTGCAGACTCAAAATACCGGAAGTATTTCACATTGTTCACATGTGCAAGTGCATCCATATCGTTCCATGCGACGATGATGTGGAATGCATGTTGATAGGGAGCTTTGAATTGATCCGAATTCATGATAACGTAAGGTAGTTTCAGTCATTATTATTGACAAAATATCATGGTGATTGCAGGGACACTCTCAGGATTATTTATAAGACCATCCCATACGGGTGATGTCTTCAGGCGAATCAATATCTGATCTTTGAGGAAGGAGTTTAAAATCCAGATGCATTTTAAGAAGAAGATTGCGTGTATTCGTAAATACTTCACTGGTGCTCCATGCAATACCTTCAAAAATCTTCGGCTGAGGTGCTTTGCATCCAATCAAATAATATCCACCGTCCATTGCGGGTCCGATCACTATATCCACATAATGCAATACCTCAAAAGCATACGAAACTATTTGCGTATCTAGATCTGCGCTATCACTCCCGATCAGGACGACTTGTCTCTGATGTTGTAACACTTCAGTGATTGCATTGTGCATTCTTTCTCCAAGAAGCTCTCCCGTCTGAAGTCGTTTTTCATAGAGATCAGCTGACCAGATATCATCTTCCTGAATAAAGTCACTGTAGTATACATACTTCGTTACAGGTAAATCACTGGTTACATCCCGCGTATGCTGCAGCAACCAAAGATAGATGTCACGCGCTCTGTCCTCTCCAATTTCCGCCGCCAGCCTTGTTTTTACTTTCCCCGGGATGGGGTTCTTGACGAAGATGACGAGAGCATTGGACACGGAGAATGGTTAAGTGTGTAAGTGTTTAGGACTGAGAACAGCGGACTGAGGAATGTGTAAAATGTGTAAGTGTGTAAATGTTTAAGACTAGAACTGAAGACTATGGACTGCAGACTGTGGACTGCAGACTGTGGACTGAGGACTGCCGACCTATCAATCCTTCTTCTTCTCTTTTATTCTCAACCGATCCCCTGCATCAATTGTCCGGGAAATCGCTGAATAAGGACCAGAAACAACCTCCTCGCCTTCACTCAGACCACTGAGGATTTCGATATACTCATTATCCTGGATACCAGTTTTTACTACTGTCATGCGGGCAGTATCTGCTTCAAAGACAAACACAACTTCTTTGATCTCTTCCTCTTTTTTCTTCTTTTCCTCCGCTTCCTCCATTTCCTCTGTTTTCTCTTCTTCAGCGTTCTCTTTTTCGTCCTTTTCATCCCTCGTCGTGACAGAGGCAATAGGTACACTCAATACATCTGTGACTGTCTTCGTATAGATATCAACTGTCGCCGACATCCCGGGGCGGAAGGGAATATTACCTGTAAATTCCAAAAGACTTTCATAGGACTCGGGCAGAATGCGAATCTTGACAACAAAGTTTGTCACCTGGTCTGAGGTCAATACCACCTGGTTCCCTGTCCCTGTGTTGGCAGCTGAGTTTGCGATCTCTGTGACTACGCCTTTGAATTTCTCGTCGAGATATGCATCCACTTCAATGTCACACGTATCACCAAACGATACACGGAGGATATCATTCTCGCTTACTTCGACCTGCACCTCCATGCTATTGAAATTCGCCAGGCGCATCATCTCAGTACCGGCCATCTGAATCGTCCCTACGACCCGTTCGCCTTGCTCAACGTTGAGTTTGGAAATCACACCGCTTGTCGGAGCGGCGATCGTTGTTCGACTCAGGCTTGTCTGGATTTCTTTAAGTAGAGCTTCCGCGCTTTTTACTGAATACTCAGCCCCTTCAGCGGCCTTGACTGCAGAACGAAAACTCGCTTCTGAAGATCTCAGATTTGCTTCAAGCTGCTCTACATTGGTTTCAGAAGCCTCAAAATCCTGTTTTGAGATGACACCATCCTGAAGGAGCTGTTTGTTGCGTTCATGTACGCGTCTGGCATTGTTGAGTTGTGCCTGAATCTGCTCTTTCTGAGCCTTGCTTGTTTCGATTGCAGATCGCTGCATCGCAAGATTTGATTTTACATTGTTCAATGAAGCCTGTGAACCTTCGACAGCAGACTCATAAGATTCTGGGTCAATTCTTGCCAGGATTTGTCCGGCCTTCACGGAATCTCCCTCTTCGACATAGAGCTCTACAATTTCACCGGAGACGTCAGAGCTGATTTTGACTTCTTTTTCGGGGAATACTTTGCCGCTCGCGGATACCGTCTCGCTAATCGTACGACGTTTTATTTTTTCTACCTCTACCTCTATGCCCTTTGGCTTTGATTTCGCACGGACCACTGCGATTCCAATCAGAACCGCGATAATCCCAAGCAGGAGATAAATCAAAAGACGGCTTTTATTCTTCCTGGCCATTGTGTCAATGTATTTGTCTGGTGTTCACGTTGTGCTGTTCCTGTGTTCCGTTCGTTCAGTCTCAGTCGAGAGTAAGACCACGGCCAAGATAATATTCTATCACCTTGGCACGAAACAGGTAATCGTATTTTGCGATGGTACGATTTACTCTGGCCGCATCCAATCTGTTGCGAGCACTGATCAGATCATAGTTATTGATTGTGCCGAGTGCAAATCGGCGGTCTGCATTACTATAGGCGATTTCTGCAGCATCAAAAGCACGTTCAGAAGCCTTCAGTGCTTCACGTGCTCCACGAGCTGCTGCCAATGCATTCTGAATATCTGTTTTTAAAGTCTGACGTATCTGTTGATCGGTGATTTGTTGCTGCGTAGTAGTAAGCCTTGCGCGTGACAGGCCGGCCTTTGCCGTATTATTATTATAGATTGGAATGCGCAGACTTAATTGCACCCCGTATCCGAGATTATTATCAAACTGATCAAACAGCGGCGTTGTCTCTAAGCCAGTAGCGATGTCCTGATCTACTTCGAAGAGGGCTGATTCTCCATTAATATAGACGCCGGGAGTAGGAATACGTTCAGTTTGAAATCCCAGGGCGCGTTGGTCCAGGTCTGAGTAATTCGTCCCTACGCTTCCTCCGAGAGATAATCTCGGCAGGAGATCCGCCCGGGCTATTTCTTCGCCCACTTGTGCGCTACGAATACGCATTTCCTGTGCCCTGATTTGCGGTTGTGATACCAAAGCCGCATTAAATACAGAAGCAAGGGAGTAATTTTCAAATGCCTCCATACCTTCAAGTGACACTTCCGGTTTTTCAAGTTCAAGAGGATAGTCAGGCTCGAGCAGCATGAGGTGCTTCAGACTAAGGAGATTGAGTTCGCGATCGTTTTGATAACCCACGATGTCCTGCTCATCGAGTCCGATCTGTGCCAGCACATCATAGCGATCGCTTTGAGGGCGTGTACCCGCAGTAATCATCTTCTCTATCTGATTGAGTTGTGCCTGGCTCAGGTTGAGTTTCGCTTGCGCATTCTGGAGATTCTCCCCGGCAAAAAGCACGTTGAGATAAGAGAGCGCTACCTCCAGTGCAAGGTTGTTCTTAGTCTGCTGAATATCTTCGCGAGAAGCATTCAGATCAAGATCAGCCTGACGGATGGAGTTTGTGATTAATCCACCCTGGTACAGCACCATTCCTGAGCTCAAGCCTACATTGCTGAAGAAGGAATTCTCTGTTTCGAAATTATTTGTAGCAGGGTTTACAACACGTCCAAAATTGAGTCCCGCACCGCTGCTAGCATCCAGCGATGGATAACGCGCCTGTCTCGACTGGGTTACACTTACCTGGGAGAACTGCGCGTCGAGTTCGGCATTCCGAACATTCAGACTGTTTTCGAGAGCATGCCGCACACAGCGCTCCAGAGACCATATCTCCTGCGCATCTATGTCGTAACTGAGCGGGAACAAAAGCGTCGTGAGAAGTAAAGAAATGCTGATGTGTTTCATCGATGTGTTCAGTTTTGAGAGCTGTCAGGATATAAAGACGTGCAAAATAGGCGGTATTCCACCATTAGGTCTAAATTTTCTATGAAAGTAAGGGATCAAGGGATCAACGCATCAAGTCTGGAGTCCTCAGTTCGCATAGTCCTTAGTCCCCAGTCTGCAGTCCGCAATCCGCATTCAACTCTTTACCTGATCCAAGACTGGTGACTGAAGACTGTGGACTGCTGACTGCAGACTGAAACTACCTCGCAGAAGGCATCGTCACTGCTCCGACGAGTTGATCATAACGGGCTCCGAAGGGAGTGTGGTAAATCAGAATTGTATAGTCATTGGAAGCTTCATACCAATGCCCCTCGATGGTTGTCTCATCCGGAGTGCCGTCCGAATTCGCGAGAACATAGATATAATCGTAAAACCCTTGCTTCATCGGGATATCCGCGAAATAGGCCCCATACTCTCGCTTATATGTCATCCTGAATTTTTCATCCAACTTCCAGTCAGTGAAGGCTCCTAAAAGAAAGACATCACTGTCGTACGGAGCATCAGTTTTCAATGTAAAAAGAACGTCAACGTAATCGGAAAGGAGATCATATTCGGTGATGTCGATGATTGTGCTCGCTTTGAGTTCATCAATCTCTTTTTGGGAAAGGTTCAAATTCGCATTGTCATAGAGTTTGGAATGTTCCTGGCTTTCTTTAACCGAACCATATTTGCGATCCTCAGAGCTTCGTATCACAAAACTGCCATTGATATCTAAATCACTGAGGTAGCGTTTCGTTGATCTTGGTTCGTCAATTTCTGCAACAATCCGTATCCGGTTATTTTCCCGCCTTATCTCGAAAACATCTCTTGAGCGGTATTGTGTACTACGTATATCCATATTGCGGAAGTCCAGACCGGCAGGAAAGACAATTTTATCCTGGTAATCAAAAACGAGATAGTGCCCCCGTTCAAACTTGGATCTGATTCCCTGAATAGCGTTATCCCATCTGCCATTCTGCAATACCACGGCGTAAATGTCATTTTTTACATCAAGGACGCGGAGGTATTCCGCACTCACTTCGAAATCAATCTCCTGGTGTGTAGTGATCCTGCTCACATTTGCCGGACGCTGTAATGAAGCATGGATGGCTACTCGTGAATCTACAAGCATAAAGCGACGTGTGATCACAGGGGATGCGGGATCCTCTATGTAAATCACAAGGAGATAATTGCCCGACTTCGTGATTTCACAATCTGCATTTGGAAGCACCAGGGAATAATGTGTGAAAGGAACAAGTGTATTTATTGAACGATCGAATGTTTCGATTTCCTCTCCCTCAAAGCCATTGACATATTCTGTAAAGTCCAGTTGCGATGGCTGCCAGTTGCGATCGCAATGGATGACGGAGTAGCGATAGTATTTGGAATCTGCATCCAGGTCATCGAAAGAGAGATACAATGCCTCTTCTGATCCGAGTTGCATGATCGGATAGGAGGTCAGCAACCCGGTGACGTGAAATTGGACAGTACGGATATTGTCCACATAGACCTTGTCCTGGTATTGGAACTTATCCTGTGCATTCAGCACTAATGAAAGTCCAGCAACAAGAATTGTTAACAACATAAGAGGCTATTCGCTGTTGGCTGTTTGCTGTTGGCAAGGTAATGTGGAATTCTGCATTCTTCCTTAGCCTTCGCCTCAGCCTTCGCCTGTTTTTTTACCGATTTCCCCGATTTAACCGGTTTCTCCCTTTTTTATTTTCCGTTTTGCAGCAAAAAAAGACGTCATCAGCTTTGCGCATTCATCATGCAGGATCCCAAACTCCAACAATGTGGATGGATGCAACATTTCCTTTCCAAATCGCATGAAGCCAGCCTTATCATCACTGGCGCCGTAGACAACGCGTCCGATCTGACTCCAACGTAAAGCACCGGCACACATCGGGCAAGGCTCCAGTGTGATATACATTGTGCATTCGGTGAGATATTTACTCCCAAGATATTGAGAAGCCGCCGTGATCGCGATGATCTCCGCATGGGCAGTCACATCATTCAGCATTTCTATGCTGTTCATCCCTTTTGCAATGATATGATCTTGTGTTACGATGATAGCACCAACGGGAACCTCGCCTTTTTCAAAAGCCTTTTCTGCTTCCTGGTATGCGACGCGCATGAAATGTTCGTCGCCGAGCTTTTGTTGCATGCGGTAAAGATAAAGTTTGATTAGTTTATGGGTTGATAGGTTGGTGTGTCCTGAAGCTCGAAAGAGCATGCTGTTTATCAGATGGAGGTGGGCGAAGGTGACTAAAAAGTAGTTGCATCTTTACCAAAAGTGACTTACCTTTGGACATGTCAAGGTTTGTACGGATTGTCGCAAGGATAAAATCCGGAGGTGGAACAGTTACATATTCTGATCTGAAACATGTTCTCAATAAACTGGGTTATGTTGAACAAAAGACAGGAAAAACAAGTGGATCAAGAGTTGCGTTTTATCAAGATGAACTCATACACTTGATACGTTTGCATAAACCTCATCCGGGAAATGAATTAAAACAATATCAGATCAAACTCATTAAAGAAGAACTAGAAGAAAAAAAATTGATATGATTGATAGATTGGAATATCAGGACTATATAGGCTCTGTACACTATTCCGCAAGGGATGAGGTGTTTTTCGGCAAGTTGGAAGGAGTGAGTGATCTCATCACTTTTGAAGGTGCAAGTGTAAAGGAACTTAAAAAGGCTTTTATTGAAGCAATCAAGGACTATCAGCGTTTGTGCGAGGTCACCGGAAAGAATTCAGTGAAATCATTTAAAGGCACTTTTAATGTGCGACTATCACCGGAAACGCATCGTAAAGCCTATCGAAAGGCGCTCAAAGAAGGCAAAACCTTGAATCAGCTGGTGAAAGAAGCTGTGGAAAAAGAATTGGCAAATGAAGGATCCTGATTAAATTGAAAATTACTGCGCTCTGCTCACCCAGGAATTCCCCTTTATCCGAAATCTCCAAGGCATCTGCGCCCATTCTCCTGCATAGTTCACCCCCACACGGTGGCTTGCGATGATTTGCCGTGATGTCACAGTTGTGCCCCGATCATCAATCCATATCGGACTATTCTTATGGAGCAAATCCGTTCCACTCAAACCTGTATGAATACCTAACGCCATCGACAAAGCACCGGGTCCGGCTGTGAGACGATGATGCAATGATGAGAGGTCTCGTCGCTGCAACATGAGGTCTATTCCCTCCAGAGGTTCTATTGCACGAATCAGGATTGCATGCGGTACATCTTTCGTTGCAGTGACGACATTGAAGAGATGATGAATACCGTAGCAGAGATAGATATATGCAGTACCTCCCTGACTATACATGATTTCCGTCCGTGCAGTGCGACATCCATTATATGCGTGACTTGCCTTGTCTTCCGGTCCATGATATGCTTCGGTCTCGACGATGATGCCGCTGGTCAAGATGCCATCAATGCATGTACATAAGATTTTACCAAGCAGTGCCTGAGCATTAGATACAACATCGTCACCTGTGTAAAACTTTCGCGGCAGCCGCACTTTCATTAATGTTGAGATTTGACAACTTTATAAAAGTTGTCAAATCTGTTGTCAAAGCTGTTCTACCGGCGTGAATAATTCGGCGATTCCTTTGTGATGATCACATCATGCGGATGACTTTCCTGGATGCCTGCATTGGAGATCTTGATGAGTTGTGCTTTATGCAAGGACTCGATATCCTTAGCGCCACAGTATCCCATTCCTGCTCGCAGTCCACCGATATACTGTACCATCACCTCAGCCAATGTTCCTTTGAAAGGCACACGGCCTTCGATGCCTTCCGGTACGAGCTTCCGGATATCATCTTCTACATCCTGGAAGTAACGGTCCTTTGAGCCCATCGCCATCGCACTCAATGAACCCATACCGCGATATACTTTGAATTTTCTACCGTCATAGATAATCGTCTCACCCGGCGACTCATCACATCCGGCAAAAAGTGAGCCTGCCATCACACAACTCGCTCCGGCAACAATAGCCTTTGCGATATCACCTGTATATCTTATGCCCCCATCCCCAATCACCGGGACTCCACTGCCCTTCAACGCGCGCGATGCATAATGGATTGCAGAGAGTTGTGGTACACCGACGCCAGCTACAATGCGGGTCGTACAAATACTACCGGGACCTACACCGACCTTTACACCATCGGCACCCGCTTCCACCAAAGCAAGAGCACCATCTGCAGTAGCAACATTGCCACCGATCACCTGAGCATGCGGATACATTCTCTTGATCTCACGCACAACATGCAGTACACCCTCAGAATGTCCGTGTGCGGTATCTACACAGATGACATCGACGCCGACATCAAGTAATGCCGCCACGCGATCGAAAGTATCTTTCGCAATCCCCACCGCTGCGCCAACTTTAAGCCGGCCATGATCATCCTTGCATGAATTCGGATATGCTTCAACTTTCATGAGATCTTTGAAGGTGATCAAACCAACGAGCTTATTGTCCTGGTCGATCACAGGGAGTTTTTCGATTTTATAGCGTTGCAGGATTTGCTTCGCCTGTTCGAGCGTAGTGCCTTTTGGAGCAGTGATCAGATTTTTTTTCGTCATGATCTCACTCACCGGTCTCACTCCGTCCTGTTCAAAGCGCAGGTCGCGGTTTGTCAGGATACCTGTAAGTTTTCCTTCTTCATCCACAATGGGAATACCACCGATACGATACCGTTGCATGAGTTCTGTCGCCTCACGAACTGACGCAGATTTTGAGAGAGTAACCGGATCCTGGATCATACCACTCTCCGAACGCTTTACACTACGCACCTGATCCGCCTGCTTTTCTACAGACATGTTTTTATGAATGATCCCAATGCCTCCTTCACGGGCAATCGCGATCGCGAGGTCTTTCTCAGTGACCGTGTCCATAGCAGCGGAGATGATCGGTATGTTCAGCGTGATTTCCCGCGTGAGTTGTGTTTTTGTATCCACATCACGCGGCAGGACATCCGAATATGCCGGTACCAGGAGGACATCGTCAAAAGTGAGGGCTTCATCCAGCAGAAGTGAACGGGTGCTCATTCCGTTTTCGCGGGTGGGGGTCGATTGAGCGCTAAGTTTCTGTTCCATGTGCGAAGATAAATGAATCAGAAGAAATAGAGGAAGCGGAGGAAGCAGAGGAAGGGGAGAAATCGGAAAAATCCGCCTTCGCATGCTTCGGCGGACAAGTCGGGAAAACAGGAGAAACCGGAGAACAGAAATCCTGTGTACACTTTTAGAATGAAAATAGTAGTGGCGGACCGTGTGTCCACTGTGTCCACTAATGCATTAGAGGAAGCGGAGAAATCGGAGGAAATCGGAGAAATCGGAGGAAATCGGAGAAGCCCACACTACATGTCCGAAATCCCCAATCCGCCTTGCGCCACTGCTGGAGCCTGACTGCCTATCAGGCAGGCTATGGCGGCACGCGGTCGCTAAAGCTTCGGCGGACACAGTCCGAAATCCGAAAATATTTGTTAAGCCTCGTTAAACTTCTTTAAGGTACTGGAACGGCATTTGCTTCCGACCTACATTTGTTACCAATCAATATCATGAACATGTATTTTAAGATTCTCTTTGTTGGTGCGATGTTCTCTGCGTTGTTGATCTCCTGTAGTGCAAGTCTGACTCCATTTACGCAAGAATTGTATGACAAACATCGCTGGACAGAGTCTGAGTTGAAAAAAATACAGTTCTACCTATCTGAAGATGTCCTCCTCACCCGCCAGATGACAAGCGGGGAATCACATATCACGGGCGGAAAGATCAGAATCGAAAATGGACGGCGTATTGAGGAGATCCGGATTCCCGCGTATACCCCGGGCGTCTTATTATTTATGCCACGGGAGAAACGTTTTGCGGTAAGCTTCGAATCTCAGGATGACGACCTCTACCTGATGTTTGGCCCTAATCCTAAAATGCGCAATCGTTATGCCTTGCTCGCCAAAGAATGGGAGGGCGACCAGGGGAAAGTGCATTACAACGGCAATCTCTATGATGTTGACACGCGCAGCGCTTTTGCTTCACTGATGGTCGATTTGAAGAAGACTGGGACAACCGAGTACAACTCGCGCAGGGCAGAGGGAAGAAGGGTGGAGTAAAATGTGAGAAAGTGAGAGAGCGAGAGAGCGCCCTTCGACAAGCTCAGGGTTCGAGGGGGAGCACAAACACAAGCGCAAACTTGAACTCAAGTACAAGTACAAGTACAAGTACAAGTGCAAGTGCAAGTGCAAGAAATGTACCCATAAGCGACTCCGAAGGAGTCACACGTTTATAGCCACAACGTGGCGTAAATAAATTCGAATGTCAATCATGATGAATATGTATATGACATGATCCCCAGGTAGTGTAAATG
>DATDQA010000197.1:0-21887 GCA_035292505.1 Saprospiraceae bacterium
ATCCTTCACCGTTTGTTTCCTGATCCCCTCGCTAAAATTCCGCTGTTGCAGCAATTTGTGCTTCCTTTCTCGTTTGTTGTTGTTCATAAATTGACCATTTTGACTAAAATTTTGGTCAACCTATTTCAGTCACGGACAATCGGCAGTCCGTAAAACGTGGATAGCCTTCAGTGGGCAGTTCACCCTCTGCCTTGTGTTTATTCCTTCGTTGAGATCGTAGTGATCGTCGTGTGAAATTCTTCTTCTCTTCCATTGTGTGAAACAGTGCTAATTTGCCGTGCATTCAGACTACACTTTGAGTTTCCGGCAATATAGCACGTCGCAAAAATTCCTTTTCTATGGCTTTGCTGTAGTACTCATCCTTCGATTGGTGATAGTATTCACAATGGGGATCATGCCCCAGGATGCATACTATTTCTACTATAGCGAACATCTTTCTCTCTCGTACTTTGATCATCCTCCCGGAGTTGCAGTGATGCTCTGGTTGTTCACCAAGGTACTCGGTACAGAAGTCTGGAGTCTAAAACTGACGGATTTTATTGTCACTTGTGGAACGCTTTGGCTGATCATCTTACTCTCTCGCAGATTCTTGTCTGATGTACGAAGCCGGAATGTGGTATTCGTCTTCGGTAGCACTCTGATCATTACAGATCTAAGCATCGTCACGACACCTGATATTCCACTTCTCCTGCTCTGGACGCTTTCACTGATCCTCATACACAATGCAATACGAAGACCGGATTTGATGACATGGCTGTTGGCAGGGTTGACTGCGGGCCTCGCATTTGATAGCAAGTACACTGCGGTGTTTATTCCCGCCGGGTTAATCTGCTATCTCCTTCTGTCAAAACAATATCGACGCTATCTTATCTCCTGGCAGTTTCCTGTCTTCCTTCTCTCTTTTAGTGTGGCGATCTTGCCGGTGGTGATCTGGAATGCAGAGCATGAGTTTGCCTCATTTCAATTTCAGTCCGGCGACAGGGTTGCGTCTATGCTGCAATTCAAGCTACGCCCGATGTATTTCATTGCGGTCATTGGACATCAGATGGTACTCCTGCTTCCGATCCTGGCCATTGCCATTGGCGTTGTGTACTGGAAACATCTCAAAAAAATTACCAGGCGCAGGATATTGCCAGATGATGACACGCTGTTTTTATTGAGTTTCAGCTTACCCATCATCCTGGCCTTTCTAGGAATTTCATGGCTGTATTGGGTGAAAATCAATTGGATGATTCCGGCATACATTACCGCGTCTGTTCTCGTCATGCGGTATTTACGTGTGCGATTGATAACATGGCAAATGCGGATTGCAATCATTGCCCATATCCTTCTGTGGATTCAGATCGCCTTCTATCCGATAAATATCCAATCAGACGATACGTATTGGGGTTGGAAAAAACTGGCTGTTGAAGTGGGTCAATTACAGAAACAATATCCGGAACATTTTATTTTTTCCCGGGACGGATATAAGACAACTGCAATACTCAATTTTTACCTGGATGACAAGATCTATGCCGCCAATGTGCTTGGTGAACATGCATTGGAATATTCCATCGTAGACGATGATCTCTCTCATTTATATGGAAGGGCAGCTCTGTTTATTGATTCACGGCGGATTCCTGGTGAGTTTGACACGGACTATGTTCCTCCCGATTTGCTGTCAGGTTATTTTGACGATATCACGGTATTGTCTCCCATCACACTTGTTGATAAACACGGAAAACCGCTTCGGCAATTTGCGGTGGTGGAATGCAGGAATTATCGCAACAAAGAATAGTCTCTCACAGAGACACTGAGATCGCAGAGAAAAAACATGAAATTATCAACGGTCTCTCTGTGTTCTCAGTGTCTTTGTGTGAAATACATCGATGTATTCCGAACATCCACACCAATGGATTCTCATATCTTGCACAGTCTAATGATTCGCTTAAAAAAATGAAACAAATCCTCTTCATCGCATTCTTTATCATGTTGCTTTCAAACCTATCCGCGCAACTCAACGACGATCCGCTTTACAAACAAGCTGTGACACTCGCCCACAAGTATATTATCCTTGACGGACACGTCGATCTGCCGTATCGTTTGCAGACAAAAAACTTCAGACTGGAACGCGAATTCCTCGATATCCCGATAGAAACAGACAAAGGTGACTTCGATTATAAGCGTGCAAAGGAAGGTGGCCTTGATGCCCCGTTTATGTCTGTGTTTATTCCATCGAGCTACCAGGAAGAAGAGAATGGCGGAGCAAAGAAACTCGCAGATGAACTCATCGACATGATCAATGGCATTATCGCAGCACATCCGGATAAGTTCGCTTCAGCATTTTCGCCTGATGATATCGAACGCAACTTTCAGCAGGGTTTGATTTCCTTGCCAATGGGTATGGAGAATGGAGCTCCCTTGCTCTCACTTTCAGACATTAGGTATTTCTACAAGCGTGGCATTCGTTATGTCACATTGACACATGGCAAGAACAATCACATCTGCGATAGTTCTTACGATACGACACGAACCTGGAACGGGTTAAGTCCTTACGGCAGAGAAGTCGTTGCTGAGATGAATGACCTTGGGATGATGATCGATGTCTCACATGTATCCGATGAGACCTTCTACCAGGTGATTGAATTATCCATAGCGCCGGTGATCGCATCACACTCGTCTTGCAGGGATTTCACTCCAGGATGGGAACGCAATATGGACGATGACATGATCCTCGCTCTTGGAAAAAATGGCGGAGTGATCCAGATCAATTTCGGATCATCCTTTCTCGATGAGAAGATTCGTCATTCGTACGATGTGCATCGCGATTCCCTGAATGCTCTCCTCAAATCAAAAGGACTGAATGAGAGCGATGAGGCTGCCAAACCTTTCATTGATGAATACCGTAAGGCAAATCCCAATCTCTTCGCTGATGTTGAGACTGTGGCTGATCACATCGGTCATGTACTGGCAATTGCAGGTATTGATCATGTGGGATTGGGTTCTGATTTTGATGGTGTCGGTGATTCATTGCCTACCGGCCTGAAAGATGTGAGCGACTATCCGAATCTGATATATGTTTTGCTGAAACGTGGTTATTCTGAAGAAGACATTGCGAAGATTTGTTATGGCAATGTGTTCCGCGTGTGGCGAGCGGTGGAAGAATTAAAATCAAAATGAAAATGGCAATGAAAAGAGCACCCTTCTTTTTATTTTAATTTTTATTTCAATTTTTATTGATCATGTCCCGGATATCTTTCATAGTTCTCAAGCACAGAATATTACATGCACTACCAATTGCTGCGACTGGATTTATCGTTTATGTGATGGCAAATTATCTGTTCTATGGGCAGGCCAATGGACAAGCCGGCAGCCTTTCAGCCTGGATGTTGTTTTTAATTTGGTTTGCGGTCGATTATGCCATGATCAGTACTACAACAGAATTCTGGATAAATCCTCAGTTTAAGGACAAACTGGATGAGATCCTGCCAAAAGGTTTCCTTCTGAAGTGTGAAGAGAACGGCAATAAACTCTATTTCAAGAAACTCAAGTTTTGGCGAATCCATCTTGTCCGAATTCTCAATGAAGGGAACCACGTCGTATTGAAAGTCTCAGATCGCGACTCAGAAAGCATTGAATCTCTGATCACGCATGATATGCTTTATGGCAAAAAGAGGAGATTCCCAAAGTTCAACTAAAGTTCTCTTTGAGTAGAGAACTCCTTTTTGATCTTTCATTTTGATTTTGATTGATTTTGGGTGGAACCGCCTCCCGCACAACTCATCTGCTTTTCATTTTAATTTTCATTTTGATTTTGATTGAACTGATTTGAATTCTTCATCCCAAAGCCTCAAAGACTACCTCATCTTCATCTTCCTCTGCATTACCTGGGGTAGCTCCTTTATCCTGATCAAAAAAGGCCTGATTGCTTTTGATCCGGTAGAGGTTGCAATCTTGCGTATCGGCATCACGGCATTGGCATTCATACCGATCTATGCGCTGATGGTGAAAGGCAGATTCCCTTTACACAAGATGAAGTATGCAGTGCTCGCCGGTCTGTTGGGAAATGGTATTCCGGCATTTCTCTATGCGATCGCACAGACACATGTGGAGAGCTCTGTCGCCGGGATCCTTAATTCGCTCACGCCCATCTTCGTTTGGGTGATCGGCCTGTTGTTTTTTGCCACGCACTTCAGGATCACTCAGCTCGCTGGTGTAGTGATTGGTTTCCTGGGCGCAGCGGCGATTGTGCTTTTGAATCACCGGTTTCAGTTCAGGCTTGATAGCTTCACGTTACTTATTGTCCTTGCAACAGTGTGTTATGGATTGTCCGCCAACGTTGTAAAGACCTACCTGCAAGATGTAAATGCGATCGCCTTGAGCGCAATGGCTTTGTTCATTATTGGTATACCTGCAATCGCCTATTCATTCTTTACAGACATCTATACATCGGTAGTATCAGAGAGTGCAGCCAGGTTGTCCTTGCTTGCACTGATAATCCTCGCCCTTGTAGGCACTGCCCTTGCAAACATTCTGTTTTACCGGCTCATCCAGAAGACGAGCGCTGTGTTTGCATCCTCTGTCGCCTATTTGATCCCTGTGACCGCACTTGGATGGGGCCTCCTGGATGGCGAGGCACTCGCGGCAATTCACCTGCTTGGGATGGGGTTGATTTTGGTCGGGGTCTGGTTGTTGAGGAGGTAAGCACCAACAGATATAAATCATGCGTACCGGTGCTGAGAATCATCCTGAATCAATGGCTATTTGCGGACATTTCTCCTTCAATTGAAGTGAATTTATTTCATGCTCTAAATTCACCGTCAGGATGAAGCAAACCTCTTTATTTAATTATATCCTCCTTGTTTTTTTCGCTTTTACAGAAAGCAGAGTCAAGGCTGCAACGATTGATGTCTACGTCTACAATACGGAGTTCAGCATCTATCCTCAGGGTGAGCCTGTCACTGCAGCGATCATTACCCAAGGCGATTCGATCAGATGGCTTTGGGTACAAGGTGGCCATACCACTACCTCTGTGTCCGGGAGTTCTGAACAATGGGATCAGCCGATCAATTCAAGTAACACATCGTACATCCGTCAATTTAACGCAGTCGGAGTGTTCTGGTACTACTGTATTCCCCATGGTACAGACAATGGCGATGGAACAGCAAGCGGTATGGCTAGCACCATTACGGTACTACCCGCAGGCTCAGGCGCATGTTGTCTACCGGACGGCATGTGTACTACTGCTACCGAAGGAGAATGCCTCACACAGGATGGCGCATTCTCAGGGGTCGGAAGTCTCTGTGATACGACGTATTGCGCAGTGGCCGTAGAACTGATCGCTGCAGAAGATAATATTCTGTATGAAGACGCAGAAGGAGATGTGAGTAATGGATTAGGCGTACAACTTTACACAGGTAATAATGCAAATGGCAGGCGACGTACTGTAGTCGCATTTGACCTGAGCGGTATTCCTGATGGTGCAGAAGTAGAAGATGCACAGCTTAAGCTCTATTGCAATAGCTCAGCAGGGGCTACTGTCTCAGTGACGCTACAAAAACTTTTCCAGGATTGGGGTGAGGGAACATCTGATGCCGGAGGTAATGAAACGGATGGAGCTCCTGCTACAACTGATGATGCGACCTGGATACATACGTTTTATGATACTGCCGCATGGATAGCCGAGGGAGGTAGCTTTGATACAACGATCTGTGCAACCACAGAGGTGAGTACTCAAAATGCTTTTTATTTCTGGAGTTCAGCCCAGATGAATGAAGATGTGCAATACTGGCTGCACATGCCTGACGAAAATTTCGGCTGGATCGTCCGCGGGGATGAAACCTCGACCGCAAATACCAAGCGTTTCTCAAGCAGGCAAAATGGTATCTCTGCAAACCATCCCCGGCTTATCATCGACTACGTCGTTCCACCCAGAGGCGCGTGTTGTCTTCCCGACGGGACATGCGAAGACCTGACAGCCATGCAGTGTGGGCTGGAAAGTGGTGAATACAATGGTGATGGTACATCGTGTGAAGACGTTACCTGCAGTGTGCAACTCACGCCCTTCCTCGATGCCTTGCCATTACCCGGTGTCGCAGTGCCCCAATCCGGAAATGCTGGCGGAACTGCACACTACAGGATTACGATGACGGAGCAACTGCAGCAATTGCATACTGACTTGCCACCGACACGAGTCTGGGGTTATAATGGTAGCTATCCTGGCCCAACGATAGAAGCATTCCGTGATTCACTCGTGACGGTACAATGGGTCAATGATTTGCGTGATGTCGAGACAGATGCATTACGTACAAGTCATGCGTTGTACATCGACACGTGCCTGCACGGTCCTGATATGACCGGTACAGTACCCGTGACCGTGGTTCATCTGCATGGCGGCAAAGTCTCGCCCGGGAGCGATGGGTATCCTGAAGCGACATTCCCACCTGGCGATTCATCAGGTATCTATCAATATCCAAACATTCAGCCGGCTGGTACGCTGTGGTATCATGATCATGCTTTGGGCATCACTCGACTCAATGTCATGATGGGTCTTGCAGGGTTTTATCTTATTCGCGACAGCAATGAATTGTCGCTCGATCTTCCTTCCGGTGAATATGAGATCCCGCTGGCTATCCAGGACAGATCTTTTGACGCGGATGGTTCTCTCCAGTATCCAGAAACCTGGGATGAACACTTTTTCGGAAATACAATCCTGGTCAATGGCAAAGTGTGGCCTTACCTGTATGTCAAGCAAGGCAAATACCGGTTCAGAGTGTTGAACGGCAGTAATTCAAGAGCATATACGCTGCACTTATCGAATGGTGCTCCTTTTATACAAATCGGTACCGAACTCGGCCTCCTCGATATCGCGGCCGTTCTGGATTCATTGACCTTGCTTCCCGGAGAACGTTATGATCTGGTGATAGATTTCTCATCTTTCGCACCTGGAACTGAAATCATACTTACCAATAGTGCACCTGCTCCTTTTCCGGGATTCCCCGGTGTGGGCGTGATGCCGAATGTGATGAAGTTTATCGTGCAAGGGATACCTGGATATACAGATGCATTACCTGATACGTTGAATGAAATCGAAGAACTCCTCGAACAGAATTCGGACCAGGAAAGATTGTTTGAACTGATGACGATGACTACTCCTCCGTGCGCAGGGCATACGCACAATATGTGGACGATCAACGGAATGCAATGGGATGATATCACGGAGTTTCCGGTATACGGTTCTACCGAGATCTGGACATGGCATAATCAATCCGGGATCAGTCACCCGATGCATATGCACCTTGTGGCGATGCAGGTACTGGATCGTCAGGCCATCAATGAAAGCACCGGAGAGCCGGAAGGTCCTCTACTCGCACCCAATGAAAGTGAAAGGGGATGGAAAGACACGGCACATAGTCCTCCCGGATTTCGTACACGAGTGATCGCGCGTTTTGATGGATTCACAGGATTGTATCCTTATCATTGTCATATTCTCGAACACGAAGACCATGAGATGATGCGGCAGTTTGATCTGCGCCCATGTACCGATGTGACCAACACTGCAAGTTCAGGTCCTGGTTCACTGAGATATGCGATCGATTGCGCAGAGGCCGGTGATACTATCCTTTTCGATATCTCTCTGGTCGGTGATACCATACATCTGGCAGATTCACTTCTTGTGGATAAAGACCTGAGGATTGATAATACTCATGCAGGCGCGATAACTATCAGCGGTCAAGGTATTGCTCATCTTCTTGTCATTGGAGCAGGATCAGGTGTTGGTTTAAAACATCTCGACCTCATTTCAGGATCAGGAACGAATGGAAGGGCTTTGATCAATCATGGCACTCTTTTACTGGATGATGTGACGATTTATGATAGCGTCATTGATCCGATGAGTGGGAATACGATACTCAATAATGGAGAGTTGATTGCAAAGAATAACTGCAGTGTTTTGTTTTTGCAGGAATAAGGCTAAAAGAACAATCAAATTAACCTCATCCCTTACGTCTTCAACCCCTCCTCCAACTCCCTGTTCCTCTCCACCAGCAAATCATACAGCGTATCCCCCGTCTTCAATAAGCTTTGCATCTCCTGCACAGGTTGAAGAACACTCGGATGATACATCACGAAATATTTTCCTACAGCCTCGACAGACCAGCTGCGATGGATGTTAAAGTGATCGACGAGCTTTTGGTACTGGAAGAGCTTCCAGATAAACTCCGGCTGCTTTCCCTGGAGTACGAAATTCTTTGAGAATTCGGGATAAGAAACGAAGTTGATATCCTGCATGCCAAACCACTTATTCACCTCGTGATACCATTTCTCCGGAAACAGGCGGAAATCAGGGAGCATGAGTTCATTGTGAATACGGAAGTAGACGGTTTGTTTAAAAGTCACAGTGCTCTTTCCGGTACTGACCGTGTAATGATAGTCGAACACGCCGCTGTAGTCGAAGGACTCTTCTTTGCGTTGAATGACATTTATGGATTTCGGTGCACCATGCTTGAAGAGCTTCATGTCTTTGAAGAAAGCACGGATGCCATAGCTGTCCTTTGCTTCGAATGCAAAGCCTTTGCGTTTTGCAAATTCTTCCAATGCCTGTCTGCGTGCTTTGTCATTTCCAAAGAGTGCCATGCTTAGGATTGTTTCAATGTTGATACGATGTGTTCAGCCACATTCTTCGCTGGGTCGCCAGTGTCCAGGCGTCGACGAAGAAGGTCATAATCGGCAAGAATTGTCTTTCGGCGTTCAGGAGTGAGTATAGATTGCAGTTCTTCTTGTAATCGGGTTGGATTAAAATCATGCTGAATCAACTCCGGGACGACTTGCTTCTCACAGATCAGATTCACCATCGCAATAAACGGCACTTTGACAAGGCGACGTGCAATGAGATAAGAAAGGATATCCCCTTTATAACAGACTACCTGCGGTACGTTGAAGAGCGCAGTCTCAAGCGTCGCGGTGCCTGATGTACAAATCGCTGCAAAAGATCGACGCAACAAATCGTAAGTATATCCGAATGCAAGAGTCATTCCAGTCAAGCTGCTTTTACGGATAAAGTCGTAATAGTATTCAGGTGGAATAGATGGCGCGCCCGCGACAGTGATCTCATAACCTTGCAGATGCCTGACAGATTCAAGCATCACCGGAAGCATAAATGCGATTTCACGACGACGACTCCCTGGGAGCAGGGTAATTCTCTTTCTATTTTCATTTTGATTTTCATTTTTATTGAGATCCCTCTCCGGCTTTTGTTTAAGCATGTGATCAATACGCCAGGCGAGAGGATGACCGACATAGCGCACATCAACACCATGCTTTGCGTAGAAATCTTTCTCGAATGGCAGGATGACATACATCTGATCGACATATTTCCGGACGATCTTCATACGGCTTTCCTTCCAGGCCCAGAGTTGTGGTGAGATATAGTAATGTACAGGGATACCCTGCTTGTGCGCCCATTTCGCCATACGCAGATTGAAACCCGGATAATCTGTGAGGATCAATACATCCGGTTTGAACGAAATAATCTGTTCTTTCACCTGTCGGAAATTACGCATGATCTCAGGCAGATGTTGCAATACCTCTACGAATCCCATGAAGGCGAGGTCGCGATAGTGCTTCAGGATCTTCACGCCAGCTTTCTGCATCTCGTCGCCACCCCATCCATGAATCTCTGCATCAGGATCGTATACCTTCAAGGCAGTCGCAAGCGCGGCGCTATGCAGATCGCCGGATGCTTCGCCAGAGAGGATGAAATATTTCATAATCTTCTTTTGCCTTGATGCAAAAGAAGCAAAAAATCAAGGGCTCTGAATCTTCCGCTAAGTCCTGGTACGACTTGCACAGCTCGCGATCAGAACCGTTCGACGCGAAAGAAGTACAAACATGACTGCTTCATTAGCGTCGCGTCTCACTTCGCTGATCGCTCTTTTGGCTCACGCGCGTCTACCAGGACTAAGTGAAATCTTCAAGGCCCATCAAAACCCAAGAGTATCATCCCTTGATCCGTTTTCCCATTCATCCATTCTGCCTTTCCGCCCCTTTGATCCCTTGATCCATTGATCCGTTTCCATTTACAATCCCACGATATGTCTTCCATACACAACAAACCAATAAATCACAAATCCAACAGTAGGCAAAACCATTCCGCGCATCGTATTATCACGTCCCCAGCGACGATACAAATTAAATGGAATGAGATTGGCACAGATCGCAATCAAGGCAAGCGTGCGAAACCTGAAGTCTGGAGAAAAACCTACATCGCTGGCCAGCAAACGCACTTCGAGAAAATCATACAACGTGAGCAGTATGCCATAGACCATCACAGGAAACACAAGCCCTACCACAATTCCGAGGAGAAAGGAATCGAGGTCGAGCGTATTTCTTCTTGTATTGCCGAGTTGCATGTGATCAGATGTGTTGAAGAGTTTTGAGATCGGCGTGTTCATGTATACTCATGAGCTCAGCGTAATGTGAGAGTCCCCCATAGTTAGTGAGGTCATGGATGGATGGCACGACAGAGACATATCCATTCTCCAACGCCCAGATGTCATGATCTTCACCCTTGTCGTCGACAACGAATTTTCCGGTGAGCCAATAATATTTTTCACCGCGTGGATCTGTTCCTTCTGCAAATTCCTCTACCCACCGACCCACTGCCTGACGACAGACACGGATACCGCGAATTGCATTCCCGGGCAGGGCTGGAATATTGACATTGATGAGATTACCGTTGGTCATGCCATGTGCCAATACAAAACGGATGATTTTATCCGCATACAACTTTGCAGCGGTAAAGTCCGCATCGAATGAATAGTCGAGGAGTGAAAATCCAATAGAATTGATTCCTTCTACCGATGCTTCCATCGCCGCGGATAGGGTCCCGCTATAAATGATGTTGATTGACGCATTCGATCCGTGATTGATGCCCGATACACAGAGATCGATCGTACGTCCCTGCAGGATGACATTCTTCGCAAGCTTCACACAATCCACCGGCGTACCTGTGCTTTCATATGCCTTCACATCACTGAAGTCCTTCACTTCATGATAGCGGATCGGCTTACTGAGTGTGACAGCATGCCCCTGTCCTGATTGCGGTGAGTCCGGCGCTACAACAACCACTTCTCCATATTGTCGCACCACATCTATCAAAGCTTTGATACCCGGAGCAAAGACGCCATCGTCATTGGTGACGAGGATGAGAGGCTTGTTAGTCATTGTCGCACAAAGATAGAAGGCTTGAAGAAGGGTGAAGCCGGTGAAGTCGGTTAAATCGGTAAAGCCGGCCAAACCAATATTCGATATTCCCCGATTTCCCCAATTTCTCCGATTCTTGACCTGAGCTTGTCGAAGGTTTCCCGATTTTTCCGGTTTCCCCGTTTTTCCCGATTCTTGCCCTATGGCCGCACCCACCCTCATGTCGATCCTGAAGGATATCAAAGCACGGAAATTTTCTCCTGTATATCTCCTGCATGGAGAGGAACCTTACTTTATCGAACAGATCGCCGATGCCATAGAAGCCACCGCCCTCTCTGAGAGTGAAAAAGTCTTCAATCAGATTGTCCTCTATGGTAAAGATTCAGATGCTCGTACCGTGATCGACTGTTGTCGTCAGTACCCTATGATGTCACAGCACCGTATCGTGATCCTGAAGGAAGCGCAGATGATGCAGTCCGATCAGTTCCTTAGCCTGGAAACGTATATCGATAAGAGTGCACCGACGACAATCTTTGTGATCTGCTATATGCACAAGAAAGTGGATGGACGTACCCACCTGATGAAGACGGCAAAATCAAAAGCGCTTGTCTTCGAATCCAAAAAGCTCTACGACAACCAGGTGCCGGATTGGATTGAAGCGATCGCAATGGACCAGGGAATGCACATTGAGAAGGACGCGGTAGAAGTCTTGTACGAGTATATCGGCAACGATCTCCCACGTATCGCAAATGAAATCACCAAGCTGAAAATCGGCCTCAACAGCGAAAAGCAAATTACTTCCGCTGCCGTCTATGACAATATCGGTGTAAATCGTGAGTATAATGTCTTTGAATTGCAGAAAACTGTTGGGATGAAAGATATTGTCGGGACGGAGAGGATCCTGCAGAATCTGAGCGCGAACATGAAATCGAGTCCGCTTGTGATGATCATCGGGACCTTTTTCAGCTACTTCACAAAACTGCTCATCGTGAGATCTCTGAGCCGGGGAACAGATCAGGAACTTGCACAGGCATTGGGACAGAGCTCGACTTTTTTTGTCAAGGACTACAAATCCGCTGCTGCGAATTACTCCATTGCTTCATTGGAAAAGGTCATTGGCATCATTCGTACGTATGATCTCAAGTCAAAAGGTATCGACAGCCGGAATCAGGAAGAGGGTGAATTGCTGAGGGAAATGGTGCAGAGGATATTTTATGCCTGAGAGTATGAGTCAGCTGTCGTTAGTCTTCAGTCCGCAGTTTTGATCCCAGTCTTTGACATGCAATTGCAGTTAATAAAATTTTTTGTTGTAGAATGAACAAGAAAATTCCACCTATGAGTAGTGCATGTATTTACGCAATGCTATTGTAAATGTAACCAATGTGAATACTGAAATCAAGGCGAACAATAGTATGAATGCCTTCGAAGGATAACAAACTAAGTTTTGTGTTAACAGATTGAGACCCAAACATATCGTGGTAAAACTGACAATAACAGCAATTCTTCTCCTTCTGAAATGTTGCAGTCTCTGAAAACATTAAGGCATATAAACAAAATGAAGGGTAGATGAATAAGCTGTATGAGTGATGATATCAGCGCAATCGTTATGGTTCCTGAGAAGTCATCATAAGCTCCACGGTAATCGAGAAGATAAACTGTAATAAAACTATAGCTAATCGCACTTCAGAAGGCACAACATATCCATCCCAATATCGAAAAGGCCAGGATTTTCATTTCTAGGTCAATTGAGGCATTTGGTCTAGAAACTTCCAGGACTGATCTTCAAAATCAATCCTGCAACAATACGACTGTCTGCCATTTGTCACAAAGAGGTATGGCACTTTCAATTGAAGATTATAGCGTGCTGCCTGATTAAGTACATTCTGATTTAATGGCATTAGTGGCGCTTTACATTCAGCAAGCAGAAACGGCGCTGCACCTTTATCATAAAGAACAAGGTCATATCTGCGGATCATGCCAAGAATCGTAAGCTTGCGTTCTACACTCATCCTTGAAACAGGAAAATGATGCTCCTGGATAAAATATTGAATCAATAGCTGACGCACCATTTCTTCCGGCGTCAGGGCTACCCACTTACGACGGACGCGATCAAAAACCTGATGAGAGGCTCCTTGGCTGCGGGTCTTCAGGGAGCTGCTCCATTGCATGAGATTCAGGCTGAGCATGACGCTCCAAAATAGGATTTTCTGAAAGCGTGGAGAGCGCAGCGGCATTTGACTCTTCTGCAAAACTTCTCACCGCTTCATAGATCTGTTCCAGAGTTTCCAAAGGTGCATTCTTGAGCTGCAACGACCAGAGATTGCAGACACGGATACCACATTCAGCGAGTTTGGCAATCGTATTCCGATGCCATGGCAGATATCCCTTACATGTTTCACCAAGTTTATTGTCGCGCAAAAGCAGGACGATGGGTTTGCGGCGATCAAGGAATGATTCCACAAGCAATTGCACTTTGAGACCATGATCTCCGACTTCTTTATATGGCATGCCGAGACGTTGCATCAAGGTGCTATCGATACGATCTCCGAGGAAACTGAATATCTGAATGCCGCGGGCATTGTAGACACGCATCTCGTTCAGGAAGGGTGCAAACTGTGATGCCAAAGCTTCAAGAAATGGTAATCGTTCTGAAGTCGATACGGACCTCCAGTCAAGAGCCTGATCGAGTGGCGCAATGTCCTGCGATGTGATGGTCCATTGATCTAATGCAAACTTTGGAGGTGCCTGCGTGATCATCACACAACGACGCGATTGCGCAGCATAGGATTTGTAGTCATGTCCTTCATCAGTCAGGACATACAACGTATCGAAGTAATAGGCATACTCAGTGACTTGCTCCTGGTTACAAATGAGGATCGGAAAAAGTTCCGCAAGATCTTTGGCCGGCAAGATGCGCAACTCATCAGTGAATGTATTGAGATGTGATTTTACAATACTGAGGAGTAAGGCTTTCTGAATGGGAGCGATCTCGCGCAACACATCATGGCGTCGCGTCTGTACCAGGGCCCGGATATGTCCTTCGAGCGCTGCACGCAAATCATCCATCTGTGGATGTAATTCCAACATACTGCTCTTTTCACTGACGATAGCATGATCGGGAATCTGTGCAAGCGTCAACCCGAAATACCATGTATCGAATGCCTGCACGATGTCGCTGTCTTCCATCAGATCCAGGCAACGCAATACTGCCTTCGTCCTTGAATGTTGTGCAGACCAGAATCCTGTCCACAAGGTATATGCATCGAGATCCGGAGCTGCATCGACCAATCGCAGGCAAAGCCTTACGGTCGCCTCTATCACTGCCGCTTTTTTCTCAATACTCAAAGCATTGATCTCGGGAATACTCTTCAGGATTTGTGTTTCAGATAAGAGTGTAATAAATTCCTCAATACGACCTTCCGCAGTACGAATCATCGTACGTAAGTCTTCACCGCGGCTAATGTTTTGCGCATTGATACGCTTCTTATGTTGCGTGGCATGCGCATCGACACGACGGGACCAGTCAAGCAGCATTTCACTGATCTCGGCACACGCATTCTTGATGGAATCGATCGTCAGTGGATCAGGCATGAAAGCCGCTGCATCGCCAAGGTGCGCATCATTGCATTCCTGGAGATAGTTATGAAATTCCAGAAATGCTTCTCGGATTTCGTTACGGGCCATTTGGAGGCTCTGGATATCAGCTCTTGCACTTTTGATGAGTGCATGCCAGGTATTGCTGAGCGTAGACTCATCGAAGAAACGCTGGCCGAATTTTGTCTCACCCGCAGCAATGAGCTGTAGCACACGGCTGAGTCGCGCTGTTATTTCTCCGGAACGCCATTGATGGTCAGAGGTCACATCCTTTCGATAGGCGTGAATAGCATCTGCAACAGTACAGAGTACTCCACGCCCCACAGCAATGATGTGTTTGAGATCTGCAACGACTTTCTCCTTCAAAGAAGCATCCGGATCATCAAACATTGCCGGATTCAGTGCATCCAGGATCTCAAAACCCGGAGTTCTTAAGGTGCGAAGGCGTGCGAATGATTTTAATCTGCCGCGGAGATGCCAATATTCTTTATGTGTGAGATCAAATTTGTCTTTCACCGCAGATGTGAGAAAATGCTGATACGCACTTCCGGCAACACTACTGCGCTGATCTACGATTTCCTTCCAGCTGAGTTCTCCAAACAACACTTTTTCCAGGTGCTGATATCCTTGTTCCTGTTGTGTGGTCCATCGCATGAATTCATTTAATGCGACTTCGGCCTGATGAGAAGTGGCTTCAGAGGCTTTTTTGCGCCGTGCTACCTGGAATGCGCCGATCACCGCTGAATCGGCCTGTCCCGCCAGATCAAAATACAGGCCATGCATCCCCGCGGATTTCAACATGTCCTGCACTTTACCGCGCATTTCAGGAGTCACGCAGATCAGGGAGGTCTCTCCGCCCAGGGCCGCATTCCAGCACATGGCAATCAACGTCTGATGACGTTTTGTGAGATCCTGTCCTGATATCCAGATCCTGTTTGCATCCATGGATTTATCGAGTACGGTGTACTGATCGGGTGCCGGGGTAAACAAAAGACCGGCAGTTTTGGCAGGGTTAATTCGCAGTGGTGACTCCATCAGATGCGTTTTGAATAGGATACAAATATAAAATAAATATAATATGTGTCACTATCCTCCGATATCAATTTTGCTTTGATCATAACGCTACCCGACATTCTCGGTGACATTCCGAGCAAGGACTTTTATTAGTTTTGGGCGTTAAACGAACATCACGCTCATGGATTTGATCCAGGTCTTTGTCACAGGTGGCACATTTGACAAAGAATATAATTACATCACCGGTGAGCTGTATTTCAAGGACACACATCTGAAGGACATGTTTGAGCGTGGCCGATGTACACTCGACATCGCTGTGAAAACGCTCATGATGATAGATAGCCTGGAGATGACGGATGAAGACCGCCAGATGATCATCCATCACTGCAAAGAAACTCCTGCTGATAAAGTCCTGATCACCCATGGCACAGACAGAATGGTAAACACCGCGGAAGCATTGGCCACAGCCCAGATCCCGAAGACGATTGTCCTCACCGGGGCCATGGTGCCTTACGCATTCGGCACCTCGTCCGATGGCTTCTTCAACCTGGGCAGTGCACTTGCGTTTGTGCAGGTTCTTCTTCCCGGGGTTTACATTGCCATGAATGGGAGGTATTTCGATTGGAACGAAGTACAGAAGGATCCGATGACGGGATATTTCAAGTCGCTGGTGAAACGGTAAAAAAGGAGCGAAAGAATTTGAACGCGGATATCTGTAAGGGTTCAATATTTGAGTCCACTCCGAAAAGTCATCTTTTACCCATGCTCACCCCTCGATCCCCTGAAGGGGAAGTCCACACGCATTGAATTTCAATGTATTACACGGGCGGCGGTTCCACCTTTAGGGGGTCAGGGGGCAGTGAAGCACTTTTTGGAGCAGATTCACATTTTGAACCTTTAGATATCCGTGCCTTATTCCATACTCTCCCCTGCACTCAGAAATCCGTTAGATTTGCAGCCTTTTTAGGACACCATGAAGAAAACACTGGCAGCAATCACCGGCATTGGAGGCTATGTCCCGGACTATGTGCTTACGAATAAGGAGCTCGAGACCATGGTCGATACAAACGACGAGTGGATCAGAAGCCGCACTGGTATCTCAGAGCGCCGTATCCTGAAGACTCCGGGAAAGGCTACATCGGATATGGCAGTGGAAGCTGCTAAACGGCTTCTCGATCAATTGAAGATGGATCCCTTGGAGATCGATCTCATTATCTGTGCAACTGTCACCGAGGATATGTCTTTTCCGGATACGGGTACGTTGATTTGCTATAAACTCGGCGCGAAGAATGCCTTCGGCTTTGATATGCATGCAGCTTGTTCTGGCTTTCTCTATGCGCTAACCACAGGGGCTCAATTCATTCAGGCAGGCACGTATAAGAAAGTAATGATCATCGGTGCCGATAAGATGTCGAGTATCACCGACTATACAGATCGCGCAACCTGCATTTTGTTTGGCGATGGAGCCGGCGCTGTGATGCTTGAGCCAGCACAAGATGATGATCTGGGTATCATAGATTCAGTGCTGTACGGCGATGGGGAGGGCAAAGATGTCTTATACATGAAAGCCGGAGGATCATTGAATCCTACGACACATGAGACTGTTGATCGGAAAGAACATTTCCTGTATCAGGACGGACGCCCGGTCTTTAAGAAAGCTGTGGCCGGCATGGTATCTTCAATTGAGGAGATCATGACACGTAATCATCTGACTAACGAAGATATCGATTGGATCGTCCCACATCAGGCAAATATGCGCATCCTCACATCTGTGGCCGGGATGCTCGATATGCCTATGGACAAAGTTATGGTCAACATCGATCGTTACGGAAATACTACTGCGGCGACAATTCCTCTCTGCCTTTGGGACTATAGAGACAAGCTGAAGAAAGGAGATAATCTCATCCTCACCGCATTTGGAGGCGGCTATACCTGGGGCGCGACGTATGTGAAATGGGCATTTTAGTAACGCCGTTCGCCGTTAGTTGTTCGCTTTTGGCCCTTTCAATTTGGGATGTTGCCTGCCTTCCGTGCCACAGGCATCCCTTTGGGGCAGGCAGGGATTTCGGACTGGCGACTGAAGAGTGAGGACTGGATTTCCTCAGCCTCTGCCTTCCGCGCGCCACAGGCATCACTTTGGGGCAAGCAGGGATTTCGAACTGGCGACTGAAGACTGAGGACTGGATTTCCTTCGCCTCAGCCTTTCTTATATTTGCGCCCGCTTTACACAAAAGGAAGAACCCAACAATTATGGCAAGTACATCAGATATCCGCAACGGCCTCACAATTGAATTCAATGACGATCTCTATTCCGTGGTTGAGTTTCAACATGTCAAACCCGGTAAAGGCAATGCGTTCGTTCGCACGAAGCTGAAGAGTATCACCTCAGGAAAGGTCGTGGATCACACCTTTCCATCGGGTCATAAGATCGATATTGTCCGGGTAGAGCGCAGGAAATTCCAATTTCTCTACAAGGATGACATGGGATACCATTTTATGAACAATGAGAATTTCGAGCAAATAGCCTTGCAAGAGACAATGATTGAAAGCGCCAAATTTCTCAAAGAAGGACTGGAAGTCGAAATTCTTTTTCACGCCGTCAATGACACCCCATTGTATATGGATATGCCTCAACACATTGTCGCGGAAGTCATTTACACAGAACCTGGTCACAGAGGTGATACTGCAACAAATACTCTGAAAGTGGCGAAAATTGACACAGGTGCCGAAGTCCGAGTGCCTTTGTTCATTGATCAGGGGGAAAAGATCAGGGTCGATACGAGCACAGGTGCTTATATTGAGCGTGTAAAATCCTAAGGGTGATGACATACAAAGAAATCCAGGACCTGGTAAAAATGGTCGTGCGCCTGGAATTGGCAGAACTCAAGTTGCGTGATGGTGACTTTGAGATCTCGGTGCGCACAAAAGAATATACAAAAGCGAGAAGTGGCCAGGCTCCTGCGGCCCATCCAATTTCTATGGCTCCAGCCTCATCAGCCTCCACTACCGAGGCTGCGACCAAGCCCTCAATAGAAGCTCTTGCTCCTGGCGACGAGAAAGCGTCGAAGGAAGAATCCACCAACGGCCTTCTGGAAGTGAAGTCGCCGATCGTTGGTACGTTTTATCGTTCTCCTGCACCGGACAAACCCCCATTTGTGAAAGTAGGTGATACGATCAATGCTGGTGACGTGGTATGTATTGTAGAAGCGATGAAACTCTTCAATGAAATCGAATCCGAAATCAGTGGAAAGATCGTGAAGGTGCTCGTGGAAGATGCTACTCCGGTTGAGTATGATCAGGGTTTATTCCTGATAGATCCAAAGGGCTAAGTAAACACAGCCGGTTACGGCATTTCTATGTTTAAAAAAATCCTGATAGCCAACAGAGGAGAGATTGCATTACGCGTAATTCGTACGTGTAAAGAAATGGGTATACCTACCGTGGCTGTCTATTCTACTGCAGATAAAGAAAGCCTGCATGTCCGCTTCGCTGATGAAGCTGTATGCATCGGTCCTCCAAAGTCTTCTGATTCTTATATGAGCATTCCGCGTATCATGGCTGCGGTCGAGATAACAAATGCAGACGCAGTACATCCCGGCTATGGTTTTCTTGCGGAGAATGCTGACTTCGCTGAAGTGTGCCAGGAATATGGTATCAAATTCATCGGTCCGACTCCCGATATGATTCGTAAGATGGGTGATAAGATTACTGCAAAAGAGACGATGAAGAAAGCCGGAGTACCTGTGATTCCGGGATCCGAAGGTCTCGTGCGTGATCTTAAAACCGGACTCAGGATTTCGACTGAAATCGGATATCCAATCATCCTGAAAGCGACAGCTGGTGGTGGTGGAATGGGTATGCGCATTGTACGAACCGCCACAGATTTCGACGCGCAATGGGAGAAAGCACGGATGGAAGCAAAGGCTGCTTTCGGAAACGATGGTATTTATATCGAAAAATATCTTGAAGAACCACGGCACATTGAGTTTCAGATCATCGGTGATCAAAAAGGTCATGTTGCACATCTCTCGGAGCGTGATTGCTCCATTCAACGCCGGCATCAAAAACTCGTCGAAGAGTCTCCTTCACCCTTCGTCAATGAAAGCTTGCGCAAGAAAATGGGCAAAGCAGCGATCAAGGCAGGTAAGGCAATTAATTATGAGGGGGTCGGTACGGTAGAATTTCTTGTGGACAAGCACAAGAATTTCTACTTTATGGAGATGAATACGCGTATCCAGGTCGAGCATCCTGTCACAGAAGAAGTCATCGATCATGATCTCATCAAGGAACAGATCAAAGTAGCTGCAGGCATCCCAATCAGTGGCAAAAGTTACTTTCCGATCATGCATGCAATCGAATGCCGGATCAATGCGGAAGATCCTTACAATGACTTCAGGCCTTCGCCGGGAGTGATCACATCTTTTCATAGCCCTAAAGGACATGGTGTCCGTGTCGATACGCATGTGTATGCCGGATATAGGGTGCCTCCGTATTATGATTCGCTGATCGCTAAACTGATCTGTAGAGCGAGAACAAGAGAAGAGTGCATTGATAAAATGCAGCGAGCTCTGGATGAATTTATCGCGGAGGGGATCAAGACCACAGTGCCTTTTCACATTAAGCTGATGAAGGATCCACAGTTTAGGGCTGGGAATTTCAATACAAGTTTTGTGGAGAATTTTTCATTGAAAGAAGAATAACAGTCTACAGTCAGCAGTTGGCAGTCTTCAATCTGCATGAGGATCCAAGTAAAGATTTATTTAGGACTGAGGATTGAGGACTGAAATAGGTTGACCAAAATTTTAGTCAAAATGGTCAATTTATGAACAACAACAAACGAGAAAGGAAGCACAAATTGCTGCAACAGCGGAATTTTAGCGAGGGGATCAGGAAACAAACGGTGAAGGATATTGAGGCCGGAAAGTGTACAGTACTTGAAGCGAGCCGGGAACTCTTGGTGAGCAGGAGGGCTGTATACAAATGGGTTCACTTATATAGCCGATATTTAACAAAAAGTCGAGTAATGGTAGTTGAAGATAAGAGTGAAGTCTATCGAAGCAAGGAGTTAGAAAGACGATTGCAAGAACTGGAAGCGGCGTTAGGTCGGAAGCAGATGGAGATTGACTTTTTAAACAAGATCATTGATCTGGCGAACACAGAATATCAAACGGATCTAAAAAAAAATTTACAAAAGGCTCCCTCGGCTGGTTCCAGGTGCACAAAGGGAAAGAACACAGGCATAAAATGAAAGATTTGTGCGCGCTTGCGGGAGTCAGCAAGCAAAGTTTATGGAAGCACCAAAAACGGATTGAACACAGAGAGAAAACAACAGTTCAGATGGTATCCATCATGACAAGAATCAGAAAACATCATAAGCGGATGGGATGCAGGAGCATGTATCATGTGCCACAAGAGGAGTTGCCAGTAGGGAGAGACATCTTTGAGCAGATAGGCTTTGCGAATGGATTTAAGTTGAAAACCAAGCGGAATAAGGTAAAAACGACGTGGGGACAGAGAGTTGAAGTATTCCCCAACCTGATAGAAGGTCTGTGTGTGACAGGAATAAATCAAGTATGGCAGTCGGATATCTTTTACCAAAAAGTTGAAGATGAGGAATACTATGGGGTAACGATAGAGGACGTCTATTCCAGAAAGCTACTATCGCTTCACATGTCAAAAAGCCTGGGTGCACAAGAGAATGTAAAGGCATTGAAGAAGGCTTTTAAGGCAAGAAGGGGTCAGGATTTAGGAAACTGTATCCTTCATTCAGACAGAGGAAGTCAGTACATAAGCCAGGCTCATAAGGAGCTTGTGAGATCAAAAGCAATGAGGATGAGTATGTGTAAAATGCCACAAGAAAATGCATATGTCGAACGCATCCAGGGTACTCTTAAAAATCAATATCTCGGTGAATTTGAACTGACAAAAGCCAATTTGGGAGGAATTGTACAAAAAGTCATTAAATGGTATAACGACGAAAAACCTCATGGAAATCTTCAGATGAGAACTCCAACAGCATTTGAAAACTATGTTGACAATCTTCCTAAAAACGAGCGACCTAAACAAGTGATTTTCAAAGGTTATTCCGAGTTATCCAC
>DATDQA010000198.1:0-5706 GCA_035292505.1 Saprospiraceae bacterium
GGCAAGGTCTGAATCCCATGTATGGGTAAAATTGACCTGAACCTGATCTACTATCGCATTCCCGGCAAGTCCCCCAACTGTCGCATTAAAGTTCGTTCCACCTTCTGGACAATTTGGTGCCTGCAGACAATTGCAACATTGCGGAAATGTCAGCGCTTCTCCAGCGCAAATACCATCCCATAGCACACTACAGCAGAACCCATCAATTGCACAAACGGCATTCTGACAATCTATATCTAAGGGATAGCCTGGTCCTCCCTGTGCCTGATCGCAGAAAGGAGGGCCAACAGGGGCTTGAGGGCCCAGTTGCGGTGCTACAGTGCATCCCCCTGTACCTGTAGACGGTATGAGGGAATTACCCGCTGTATTGACGGTATTGCCGTTGAACATTTGTGCGTTCATGTTGCTACACCAAAACAATACAGCAAGTGCCACTAGGGCATTGTGTGTAAGTTTCTTACTATTCATGAGAATTAAAATTTGCAGTTAGTGTTCTTAGTAATAAGAAATAATAATTAAAAAATTAAATGCTCACTTCGTTATTGAAGTTGATTTACAATCTCGCCGTAAAGACTTCTGAGCTGCGCTTGTTGAATCTCTGTAGAACTATTCTCCGCAGTCAATGCACTCAAACTCGTCAGCAATGAGATCTCTGTAGCAATGTAGTTGTCGCTGATATCCGCCAGCACTTTGTTGCAGAAATTGTACCTCAGCCTCTGAGTCAATGTGCCACCTCCATTGGATAACAGAGGCTTCAAACCAGTAAGGATCTGCTGGAGCACATCCATTGCATGATCACGCTCAAATGTCCCGAGTGGATATGCAGTCACATCCAGCTTCGCACCAATATGCGTGTAGGGATTGAGTGTCCCTTGTGCACTTTCCTGCGCCACTGCATTATTTACACTCAGCAGGAAAAATACACCTGTGAGTAAAACAAAACAATGCGCTTTCCCTTTTGTAAAAAAAGAAATCGTCTTTTTCATGAGATTAAGTTTTGAAAATATTTACAAGAAATTAGGTTCTCATACCTGTGTCCGGAACTTCTCCCGGAAATCAGTTGACAGTATATATGGTTCTCATTTCATGAACTTAGGGGAATTGGGGGTCAACCGGGGAGCGCCCTCAGATAAGTTCTCGAATAAATCCAATGAGATCCACTTCTGTCTCTAAACTGCATATGCTAAAACCATGCCAAATGGCATACTTTTGCCCCTGCAATGGACAAAGATAGCGTAAGGCCTATACGGCTCTATACCCGAAAAATGGTAATTTTTGCATTATGTTTATCATGAATACTTAAATCAACACCTGATAGAATTTTACATAGTACTGAAACTCGTCAGGTCTTGATTCACTGTTAAATAACTTATATCCACATGCATAATAACACGTCATTTCGAATCCTAACACATACAAAAAACAAAGCATGTGTTAAAACTCTAATGTTCCCCGACTATCACAAGGAGAGAACTTATCAAAATAGCTTAGATACAAAAACGCATATTTCAAGTGGTTTGCATTCCTTCTTGTCGTCCACAACATGCCTTGCGCCACAGGTGCTCCGTCACCGACGCGGTCGGCCAGAGCCTTGCTCCTGCGTCGTAGCCGACATTGGCGCAGACGCTTGGAGTCGGCTCGAAGCTATGGCGCAAGTGACTGAAACTATGGCGACACGCAGTCGCTTAGCTACGGCAATTAAAAAGGACACTCATCCGAACATAGGGGTGGACGAATTTTCGCGACGAAGAAATGTACGAATTAGTTGGTGTCACTGGATTTTCACCTGCCTGAACGTACTGTTCTGGTATGGGCGAGTGTCTATCCCTGCCTGCCCCAAAGGGATACCTTTGGCACCGGCAGGCATGGCGTGTGGGTCTAAGGGAAAATCGGTAATAGATAAATTTCCAAGTTTTATCAAAGAGAGACATTACCACCTTCCTTGGAAATGGAATAAAGTACAGAAGTACTTCACCAAGTCTGAATGAGCCCAAACCAGACTACCGCAGTAAGAACACCCTTGTATTACTCCTGAGTCTGAGTCAAGGAAAGCTTTGGCAGGTTGTATTGAATAGTCAATTCGTGTGATCCACTGTTGAAATCCTGAAACTCCCCGAAACTGACATCATATCCGTAAAACAACTTTAGGGCGTCTATGCGTGTACCAAGTAACACTCCACATCTGCTTTCATCACCCAGGGAATAAGTGACTCCCCCCACCAACTGTTCGTCGAGAAATGACAATTTCAAGTTGAGATCGATATGGAAAGGTACACGTCGGATATTCTTCACAGCAAGAGAAGGCTCGACAACAAAATTGTAGTTCTTTATTTTGAACCTATAACCGATCAACGCCGCATAGTTGAATTCTTCATTGGGATCTTCCTCATCACCCTGGATTTCTGAAATCCGCGACCGTACAAGATTGGGAAAACTCACCCCGAAGTAGAGGGCGTCTTCATACTCGCCATACACTCCAAAGGAGGCATCGAATAACAAAACCCCATCGAGTGCTTCATTCAATAAGGCGTCGGTATCATCCAGGAAAGGATCAAACTCGCTGGATAGCCGGAGCTGCTGAATACCTGTTGTGATACCAATCCCGACATTATAAGAATCTGAAACAATCCGATATGCATAACTCGCGGTACCCTGGAAACTGCGAAATCTTCCTATCCGCTCAGTATATAACTGACCTCCAAGACCAATTCTGTCTCCCACGGCACCATGATACATAAAAGTAAAATCCCTGGCGGCACCATCAAATGAAGCCCATTTGTTCCGATAATTGAATAAAAATTCATGTGCACCGGAATGCCCGGTAGCGCCTGGGTTTAAGAGCACCGGATTGAGGTGATACTGTGTGTATACCCCTGGTTCCTGACTTATACCTGCTGAAGACAAACCCAGAAAAGCAGCGATGATGATGTACCTCATTTCTAAACTTCTTTTGAGAACCAATCCATTCACTATGACAAAAATTAATCAAGACTAAGCACCAGGGAAACAGTGCCTTTATACAATTTTGTATCCCCATTTGGATAGAACACCTGCAATACCCAATGGTAACCTCCATCGGAAAGTATATTACCTTCCTGATCTGTCCCCTCCCAACTATTATTATAGTTCTGCATTTCAAACTCGAGACCACCATAGCGATTGTAAATCGAAAGGACATTCGGAAGATCATGGATACATTTGATCGTAAACCGATCATTCTTATCATCACCGTTTGGTGTAATTACCGTAATGGCCTGATAACATGTAGCGCCAGAAATGCAGATATCGAATGGTTGCATTATCTGACACCCGTTATCATCAGTCACAATCAGGAGATATTGACCAAAGGCGACATTTTGCATTGAAGCATTCGTAGTTCCGTTACTCCAATTATATTGGTACGGCTGAGTGCCTCCACTCACTTGAGCAAACGCAGAGCCGTCTGGAATACCTGGTTCCGAGGCACACTTGATCTCTAGTTGTAAAATCAATGCGTCCGGCTCAACCAGGGTATAACATACAATTGATGACCTACCAAGCCCATCCGTGACAGTCACGCAGTATGTGCCCGCACATAGATCAGAGATCACTTGAGATGTCCGACCATTACTCCATAGGTAAGTCATATTGCCCACTCCATTCACGGGAAGTGCAAGGACTTCACCATCACATTTCTGCGCACAGCTCACACCTGATCCGTTGTAGGAAGAACCAGTGATGTTGACGATTAATGCAATACCTTGAATCAGGATAGTCCGTATCACGTCACAACCAAACTGATCGGTAATGGTCACAGTATAATTGCCCGCGCTTAATCCACTCCTGTCCTGAGTCAATGGTCCGTCGCTCCATACATATGTATACGGAGCTTGACCACCGGAGACCGTGAGATCGATAACCCCATTATTTCCAACACTTGTTTCATTCGTTGTATCAATCACGACTGAAATTGCAGATGATGCCTGTAATATTTCGAATGAAGCCGTACATGTATTTCCTCCCATCCCTGTCACGGTGACAGAATATAATCCAGGACATAAATTACTCAGCATAGGTACCGGAGGTGGCGTACCCGATGGTCCTGTCCATAGGTATGTATGCGGTGGAGGGACACAATTGACTGCCGTGATATTGATTGATCCTGTACAGGCGCCAAAGCAATCCACATGTTGAACATCCGCAATTATCGCAGTATTATCCTCCACCTCAAAAGGTCCCGCGACAAATGTGCATCCATTTGCATCGGTGATCGTCACTGTATACTGGCCAGGTGCGAGATTACTGATATCTTCGGTTTGCTCATCATTGCTCCATTCAAATGTATATCCAGGTTCTCCCCCTGAGACAGTGATGTTGATCATTCCGTTTGGTGCATTATTGATAGACGCGGTTACCTGTATCGGTTGCAATACCCGGATCGTGATCGTGTCCAGGACAATAAATGTGTTGCCACCCACAGTGATTGTCACGACGTATTTTCCCGCGGGTACTCCGGTAAGGTCCTGTGTAGTAGCACCATTCGGCCACCAGAGATACGTCACCGGCTCTTCACATCCACCCGTGACAGAAATATCTATACCACCCACCTCACCACCGGCACAGATATCCAGTACACTCACAATGTTCGCGCCGCAGGGGGCACAGTTGATTGTGACTGTGCCATCAACAAGAGTATATGCTGTAATTTCTTCATTGATATCTGCAAATTCGATAATCGAAGGCGTATGTGAAAAGCTAACGACTGAGGATTCGTCGCAGACTCCAATTACATTAAAACAAATTCGAAGAATTTCTGCACCGTCTTGAAGTGTTATCCCTGTGGTCAACATAGGATCATTCCAGGCGATAACGGCTTCTGAGGCATTGTTGGCAGCACCTTCAGGCCCTGCAACGCTTTCTGCCAGTTCCGGAAGATTGAACCCTTCGAATCGGACAAATTCAAGTACAGTAGAGTCCCAATTGATACTCGTCTGCACAACGATAATGTCTATGAAGTCATTAACAGTAATTGGAAGACACACTTCCTCTCCCTGCTGCGCTTCGATATCTGGTAATAGCAGTGCAAATCCATCTATGACTCCTTCGATTGTCACTTTCCCCGGAACACCCTGAAAAGCGAGGGGCTCAGAATTGCTATCTGCAAATTCGATCATGACCGGATTGTTTCCAAACCCGATCTGGCTCATCTGTCCCCCCGATCCAACTGCCGTAAAACAAAGCTCATATAGGACAGTGCCGTCGGCTAGATCAACACCGACGACATTGGGATCGGTCCATACTACTCGCAGGATTCCACTTGCAGCTTCTGCATCACTAAACGTGGTGCCCTGGACAAGGTCTGGCCAATTGATATTCTGAATACCTGTATAAGTAATTACTGAGGGATTAAACGTGATAGTATATTGGCCTGCGATGACATTATCAAAGCCTTCGCATGTAAATTTGATACAGACCGGGGAACCGGATCCTACGGTCTTTTGCTCGCCGATGATGCGGACTCCATTAAAGGTACCACAATCCACGCCGGGAACATTCACAGATCCAGGATTGACTATTGTCTCTGCGACCTCCTCATTTTCATCTACGATCTCCACGTGTGGTATCGTCAAGCTAGTTGAATCACATGCGTCACCTACTACTTCAAAGGTGATAGTAAATAGAACTTCGCCGTCCGGCAATGTAGCTGGATCGAGATTTGCATCAAAC
>DATDQA010000199.1:0-9756 GCA_035292505.1 Saprospiraceae bacterium
CTCACCGTCTGATCAAAGACAAGCAGATCGTCTGAATTGATTGTGACTTGAATGCCTGCATCCAGCAACGCGCGAACAGGATGCGCTGACATTTCAGAAACCCGTGCAAGCCTGAGATTACTTGTCGGACAGACATTCAGCCTGACATGATTGTTTGCCAGCCATCTCATCACTTCATGAGAATGAGCGGCACTGATACCGTGTTGCACTTCATCGAGCTCAAGCACCTCCACAGAACGTCGTACAAACTCTGCATCGCGGTACTCTCCTGCATGCGCCTTACAGCGCATATTTTTCGACCGGGCAAAGGCAAAATACCTGACAAATTCTTCTGGTTCTCCGAAAAGCTCGTTCCCATATAGATCCACTGCTGCAAAATATCCGCTGTCGATAAGGGGGACAACCCAATCCTCCATCTTCATGGCATCCCATTCGCGATTAATGCCGATTTCCGGCCGCACAAGGACATCAGGATACGCATCTATCACCTGACGAATGCTCTTGATCAGTTCTTCGGCACTCCTGAATTCCGGAAATACCTGGCAATCGATGCTGATCTCCAACTCTGTCACTGCATCTGTACGCGCCGCATCGAGTGTATCATGGATTGAAGCAATAAACCCGTCATGCGTATACAGCAGTTGCTGAAGATATGTCTTCAGATATTCCGCAAACTCAGCAAACGTTGGCATGATATAAGGTGGATCAGGAATCGCATACGGCGTACGTGCCCGTAATCTGTCTAATGGAAAACCGAGACTTCCATGACTATGAAAATCTGTCTTTGGGATCTTGCGCAATTGTGTGAGATCCCTTGCTTCAATGGCTTGTATGAATTCAGCGCTATTCAAAATCGCTGCACTTCTTATATGCTTCAATCACTGCCTTCTCGCCTTCCAGTCCTGGCTTTGAGTTGCCATGCTCCATACCGAGAATCCCGGCATATCCCCGCGAGGCCAGATATCTGAAGATGTTCTGATAATTGATCTCACCTGTCGTTGGTTCATTCCGTCCAGGATTATCGCCTATCTGGAAGTAGGCGATTTGATCCCAGGCCGACTCAATATTGGGGATCAGGTTGCCCTCTGTGATTTGCTGGTGATAGATATCATAGAGGATCTTGCATGCAGGACTATCGACTGCTTTGCAGATTTCATATGCCTGCGCTGCCTTTGACAGGAACAATCCCGGGTGATCGTGAAAGTTCAATGGTTCAAGGACCATGACGAGATCGTGTAGTTCCAGGATTGCGGATGCGTGTTTCAGTGTTTCAATGACGTTGGCCGTCTGATATCCCATATCTTTTTTCAGATCGAGATGTCCGGGTACCACCGTCATCCATGTGGCATTCACGCGTTTTGCAACTTCAACAGATGCACGGATATCCTGCAGGAATTCTTCACGGTGATCCACATTACCGCTCGTGAGATTTGGTTCCTGCCAGTAAATCCGGTGCGCGACAAATACCCCCATCTTCAATCCACGACGAGCCATCGCAGCAGCCATCTCCTTCTGAAGTTCGATGGGCCGATTCCGCATCTCATTGTCTTCACAGGCGGTAAAGCCAGTGTCAGACATAAACTCAAGTTGTGCGATCGGATGATCTCCGGCGTGATGTCTGAACATCCCAAGGTGTGGCGCAAAATGCAGAGGAAATTGTTGCATACGGTCTGGTGGTATTGAAAGTCCTCCTGAAGGCTGAATAAAAACAGAACCGGAGCCAAGTAAAGTGAGCTGACTAAATGTCCTGCGATGCATCCGGATTTCTACTTCAATCGATAGCCCAGAGTTTACCGACCTCAGCCAATGGAATACATCCCCGGAACTCACCCGGTACGGGATCAAACTTCAATACTTCCTTGCTGACTCTCTCTGAAGTAAAGTATCCCTGAAAGGTCATGTTCTTGAGCATCGTAAAAAACGGGCGACCAATCGGATCCCCTGCTTCATTTTCTTTTTCTGTTTCTTCTTCAAGGCGCTTGAGTAATTCCGTTCTCTCATTCATCGCGCAGGTCTGAAAGGTCTTTCCATAGGCCGCCTGCGCACGCGCCTGGATATCGTTCAATCCCTGCACAAACCTGTATTGATCCAGCGGCCTGTAAAAATTTTGCAACTCGTCATCAATAAATTGATGCACGTTCACAGATTTAGCGCCCGGTGTCGTTGTTTCAGGAATGAGAGTTTCTGAGAGTTCCGCAACCAACTGTACCTGCTCCTGATCCAGAAATGCAGGTGTCCAGTCGGCCTCATTGGCAGTCTCTGCCGTTCCGGGTTCTGTTCGACAACCCTGTAATGCAGCTGCAATAGCCGAAGCTGACAGCGAATAGCCAACGACAAAAGATGTTGTCCTGAGTGCCTCCCGTCGATCCATGATGAATGACTGTTATTGATGATGAAATAAATCTTACAATTCTTCTTTCTTCAATGCCTCTACTGCAAAATTTGCTGCACGCGCTGTCAATGCCATATATGTCAGTGACGGATTCTGACATGCCGATGATGTCATACATGCCCCATCTGTGACAAAGACATTCGGTACTGCATGCACCTGATTGTTTGCATTCAATACGGAAGTCCGGGGATCACGACCCATACGTGCGGTTCCCATTTCATGAATTCCGAGGCCAGGGGCGCCGATATGATCATATTCCTCTACTTCTTTGAATCCACATGCTTCCAACATTTCACTCGCAGAACTCTTCATATCCTTGCGCATTGCCCATTCATTTGCCTTATACTCACAATCAATAGCCAGTATCGGCAATCCATGTTTATCCGCCCGATCATAATTGATAAAAACGCGATTCGCATGATCCGGTAGCATCTCACCAAAGCCGGTGAGTCCCATCCTCCATGGACCCGGCTGCGTCGCCTCTTCTTTCATCTCGCCGCCGAACCCAAGCTCGCCAATGACACGCCACCATCCGCTCCTTCCTGCACCACCCTGGTAGCCATACCCGCGCAGGAAATCCTTTCTCTCGGTAGTCTTATCAATGTTTCTGAAGCGAGGAATATAGATACCATTCGGTCTTCGGCCCTTGTAGTATTTATCATTAAAGCCTTCGGCGGTTCCACTTGCACCGACCACGAAATGATGATCCATCAGATTGTGTCCGAGTTCACCGCTGTCATTTCCCATCCCATTTGGAAATCTCTCTGACTTTGAATGCAAGAGGATCCATGTGCTTCCGAGCGCGGATGCACAGAGGAAGATCACCTTTGCACGGAACTCATGCATTTCATTTGTTTCTGCGTCGAGGACAAGTACTCCTGATGCTTTCTGTGTTTCATCATCAAACAGAATCGTATGCACGATGCTGTTTGGACGCAAGGTCATATTTCCCGTAGCTTCTGCAGCAGGCAATGTGGATGATTGCGATGAAAAATACGCGCCAAACGGGCAACCCCGCATACACCTGTCACGAAACTGACATTTACCCCGTCCATTGTGAGGCTGTGTGAGATTTGCAGATCGGCCCATGATCATCTTGCGGTCATTGTATTTCTCTCCCATCTTCTCACGCATGTGTTGTTCTACACAATTGAATTCCATGGGCGGCAGAAATTTGCCATCAGGAAGTTGTGGCAATCCTTCATTCTGACCACTGATACCAGCAAAGGATTCTACATAGTCATACCAGGGAGCCACATCTTCATAACGTACCGGCCAGTCTACCGCGACACCATCATTGGCATTCGCTTCAAAATCCATTGCGCTCCATCTATAGCTTTGTCTGCCCCAGAGGAGTGATCTGCCGCCAACATGATATCCTCTTATCCAATCGAAGCGCTTGATCTCCGTATAGGGATGTTCGAGATCGTTGACCCACCAATGTTTAGTCGATTGGGCCATCGTATAACCCGTCCGCTTTTGCACAGGATACTTCGACATCTCCGCGATGGGGATGCGATCGCGATGCGGTAATTCCCATACTTCACTGTTGGCAGTCGGGTAATCCAAATGCTTCACCATACGGCCACGCTCCAGTACCAGCGTCTTCATCCCTTTTTCACAAAGTTCTTTGGCGGCCCATCCACCTGAAATACCAGAACCCACGACGATTGCGTCATAGGTGACCGTGTCCATACCATTTGAATTGAAATACATTTCTGTGATGTTTTTTAAAACTGGTGCATATTACAAAATTCTGGAGAAGCTAATCCGCTGTTAGCTTTTCGCTATTGACCTTGGCTGGCTCAACCTGAACTCAGGCATAGATCTTCACTTTTTCCATTATCCTTCTTACGCATTCTTCTTAATAATCAACTTTCAAATGCTTCAGCTCGGGGATAGTGGCAATAAAAAAGCTACTGGACTTTACCCCAATCCTTGTCTCCTCCTGAACTCGGCACAAATAATTCCGGTCGCCACCGCGACATTCAATGAATCCGCACCTAAACAAAAGGTATCGGGTATCATAATCCGATGAATCCTAAGATCAGCAGGTAATCCGCGTATACCCCTGGATTCATTCCCGAGTATAATCAGTCCATGCGATGATAATTGATGTATATACATGTTTACACCATCCAATGATGTAGCAAATACCTGCACACCTTGTTGATCGAGTAGAGTTGTCAGCGGATATTCAGTCCAATTTATTCTGAAAAGACTCCCCATGGAAGCCTGGATCACTTTTGGATTATATGGATCGACACTGTCCTCAGCCAGAAACATATGCCGGACTCCGAACCAATCGGCGATGCGAAAAATGGTACCCATATTTCCCGGGTCACGAACACCATCGAGATACAAGCAAAGCTCTGAAAGCACTTTCTTTGGTTCTGCAGCATTCTCCGGCATTGTACAGACGGCGAGAACCTGTTGTGGTGTGGTGAACGAAGAAATACCTGCAAGTTCATGATCCTCAACATTCTCAATACGGGTGAGATACGACGGATAGGACGTAGCCATATCATGCACCCATGTGCTAGTCGCATAAATGGCTTCGACAGTCAACAAATGATGGGTAAGTACATCATGCACCGTCCTGGTGCCCTCCACTACAATTTTGTGATACTTTTGCCGGTACTTCGATTGACGTAACGACCTGACATACTTTATCGTTGATTTGGACAGCATACCGGTATTCTTTCAATGTTGAAGCCAGCGGAAAATATAGCTCTTTCGCTTGTCTTGGTTTGTACCCTCGCCGTCCTGACAAGTTGCAGCTCGAATAAGTATTTATCTCCAGGCGAGTCCTTCCTCGAGGAAAACTCCACCACCATCCGTTCTAAAGACCGTATCAAAAACAAACGCGTCCTCCAGGCCGATCTGGAACAATTATATGTCCAAAAAGAAACGCGCACATGGGCCGGCATCCCGCGACATACATTTTATTATGCTGCTTTGAAAAAGCCAGATGATACCACGGGCATCCAAAAGTGGTTGCGCAAACGAGGCGACCCTCCCGTCATCCTGGATTCCTCATCGATCAATAGTACGATAGTAAATATGACGCTGCTCCTGAGACAACACGGGTATTGGAACGGAGATGTGGACTACTCGGTACACATAGACAGGAAACGCAGCCGGGTAAACTATCTCGTCGATCCGAAACAACGATGGACAGTGGCGTCACTCAAATATGTCTCCAGGGACAAAACGGTGCAACGCATCCTCGACACGCTTATCCTGGAATCTCTCCTGGCTCCTGGCGAGCCTGTAGATGTGGATCTCTATGAAGCGGAGAAAGCACGTATCACGCTGGCTCTGCAGAATCGAGGCTATGCAAACTTCTTTCAGAATTACATCACTGAACCGATTGCAGATAGCAGCAACCACACCATGCACCTGGAGATAGAAGTCACCACGCCTTTTGACAGTGATACGCATGTGAAGTACACCGTAGGGGATATTATCGTATACCCCGACGCAACCGATGTGGACAGCACGCATAGAGATACTGTGATAGATGGGGTCACATTTCTGATGCTTGCTGATCGACCTGTGGTCAGACCGGAAATTATTGCACGCAATATTTTTCTGAAGCGCGGTGAATTATATAGCCGCGATGCATATGATAAAACGCAACGACAGCTCGGGAGGCTTGAAATGTACCGGTTCATCTCCCTGAAACCTGTCCTGGATTCTGAAGACAGTACGCGTCTTGATTTTAGACTGTCGCTCGCCCGCAACAAAAAGATGGCCATCGGCGGTGATATCGAATTGAGCTACTCTACTCTTGCACAGAGATCTCTGATGGGGATCAGTGGTAATATCAATTATCGCAATCGCAATTTATTGCGGGGAGCGGAACTCTTCCTTACAAATATTGAGGCAGGAGTCGAGTTCAATCTTGAAAACAAAGAGATCAACTCTCTCAATTTCAATGTCCAGAACAATCTGCTCATCCCGAAATTCATCGACCCCATTGGTTTCTATTCTCTGCTCAATCATGTGCGTCTGGGTAAAGATGGTCTGCTCGGAGACAAGATTTTCAATTGGCTCACAGAAGGCAACAGTAGTGTCGGTGCAGGGTACCAGTTTCTTTCACTTTTTAATTTGTACGAATATCATTCGCTCACTGTAAGCCTCGGCTATGATGCCCAGCCGGATGCGCGCCGTCGGCTTCAACTGAATCATGTCGGTCTCGATTACTTCAATCCAACGACCAAACCGGGTTTAGATACGATTCTTATTAAAAATGTGTTTTTGCGTGAGAGTTTTCGCAAGCAATTGTTCTCTGGTTTCCTCTTTCGTGATTACCGTTTTAGTTACTCCGGGGTACCTCGCCCGCTTGGTATCTCTGTAAATGTCATACACAGTGCGGAGGTCTCAGGACTCGAGATCTTTGGTATCAATACGCTCTACAATGCACTTGCTGATGAGACAGGTGGTTTTCAACTTGGCAAAGACAATCCACTTGCCTTCTCGCAATTCGCCAAATTCGAAATCGACACAAGACTCCACTACAATCCCGCTTCAAATCAGCAACTCGCGTTCCGTCTGGCAACAGGCCTTGCCTTTCCCTATGGACCGTTTAGCAGCCAGGTACCATACATCAAGCAATTCTATGTTGGTGGTCCCTCAAGTATCCGCGCATGGCAGATCAGAGAACTTGGTCCCGGAGGTTACGAAGATCCATCAGTAAATCCGAATAACGATCTCCCTTTCTATCAAACAGGTGATATCAAGCTCGATCTCTCGGCTGAGTATCGATTCGATCTCTTCTGGGTTTTCAAAGGAACAGTCTTTCTGGATGCAGGCAATGTATGGACGATACAGGATGATGCGGGAAGACCCGGCGCAGTGTTTTCCAGAAACTTTATAAAACAAATGGCTGTAGGCACAGGTCTTGGCTTACGGATGGACTTCACCTACTTCCTCATTCGCCTCGATTTTGGATATAAGCTGCGTAATCCCTACCCTGTCGACGGTAAGTATTGGCAGTTCGACAATTTCAAAGATTTCTCCTTCAGGCAATTCAACACGAACTTTGCAATAGGATATCCGTTTTAATAATGAAAATCAAAACGAAAATGAAAAAATTTATATCCAAAAATAATAGCGTGAAGAAACGGATGAATCGCACACGAATTTGCACTAAAAAACCCCATATGAATCTCCTTCGTGTCTTTGGTTTTTCCTGCTCGTCCGGACCAGGCGAGCTGATAAGTATACAACGGCATGTTTGATGTATTCAAGTTCCGTACAGGGGTGATCCTGTTACTTGCCCTTGGCTGTTCACGAGCTGAACATCATCCACTCATCCATTCTGTTAGAGGCCCGGATACTCCTGCACAAAAAGCACTATGGCTTTCGCATGAACATGTCCTCGTGGATTTCATCGGGGCTGATAACATCAAACCGAATAGATGGAACCATGATTCTGTCATCCAATCCATCATCCCGTACCTTGAAGAAGTAAAGGCACATGACGTCACCTACTTTGTGGATGCCACACCCGCATACCTCGGAAGAGATGCAATGTTGTTGGAAAAGATCTCCCGAATGACAGGTCTCTCGATCATTACCAATACCGGATTCTATGGCGCGGTGAATAATAGATATATACCTGCTTTTGCATTTGACATGAGCCCTGAAGAACTGGCAGAAATATGGATCAATGAATATGAAGATGGCATTGATGGCACTGCGATAAAGCCAGGATTTATCAAAATCAGCGTAGATGCCTCGGATCCCTTGCATCCAATGCATGCGAAACTCGTCGAGGCAGCGGCCATTGTGCATTTGAGGACAGGTTTGACAATCGCTTCTCATACTGGTGAAGCGAAAGGGCTTTGGCCACAATTGAGGATTCTCGAAGAGTCGGGCGTTTCACCTGAAGCGTTTATTTGGGTGCATGCGCAAAATGAAACAGATCATTCTCACTACATCCGTGCTGCTGATCAGGGATGCTGGATCAGTCTCGATGGACTGGCATGGGAATTGGAAAACCATGTGGAGAAACTTGCTTTTGCTCGTGAAAACGGAATCCTCGACAGGATATTGATCTCTCACGATGCCGGATGGTATGATCCTCAAAAACAACAGCAGTCGATACAACCATATACTGCGATTTTCACAAGATTGTACCCCGCCTTGAGGTCGCGTGGGTTTAGTGAGGAAGAATTCTTCAGGCTCATAAGTGAGAACCCATCAAAAGCGTTTTCAATAAAGATCAGGAAGCAGTGAAATCCAAAAAGGCAGGGGCTGAGGCAACGGCGAAGGAAATAGATTGCAGAAAGCCGCCGTCTCTTTATTGGAGGAATAAAGCGTGACTAAGAGCTACGCCGTATACGAAAGATTGATAAAACATAAATACAAAACACAATGCAAACAAAACCTTTCAAAACTGTGGACGAATACTTTTCCACACTGCCCAGAGAATCGAAAGAGATCATGCAGAAGGTTAGGGACGCGATCGGTCAAGCTGCACCAAAAGCGGAAGAAGTCATCAGTTATAATATGCCGGCGTTCAGACTTCAGGGTTACCTGGTGGCTTATGCTGCGCACAAAGAGCATATCGGGTTTTATCCCACGCCGTCCGGAATAGAGGCCTTCAAAACAGATATCGCGAAATATCAATGGGCAAAGGGTTCGGTCCAATTTCCGTTGGATAAGCCGATGCCGATCGCATTGATTAAGAAGATTGTCAAGTATAGAGTGGGAGAAAATCAGGCGACCGCCCTCACTAAAGCTACGGCGGTTAAAAAAAGGAAGGAAAAGAAGAAGATGAGTCCAATGCGAAAGACCACTAAATAAACTTTTCGTGTATTTTCTTTTCGTGGTAATTCATGTGCCTGTCTGCATCGCGCCTTGTGCCACCGCTTGTGAGCCAGCTAGCGCCCCCGTCTTGCTCCTACGCTGACGCCGCGCTCCGTCGCTGAAGCTATGGATCGCGGAGCAAGGCTGGCGAGCCAGGGTTCGTGGATAAGATCCCTAATCATGCTGTGAAAATTCAATCATTAACTTCGACCAAACTATCTAACTAATGAAATCGCTATTGTTAGTACTACCGATGATGATCTCCCTCGACTCCTTCAGTCAGGACATATCTATTATCCCTAAGCCTGTGCAGATTGCACGAGATGACGGAAGTTTTTTGCTCTCCAGCAACACGATAGTCGGCATTCCCCCAATGAATGCTGTGATCGCGCACATTGCAGAGTATTTGACAGCTAAAGTCAAAACTGCCTCCGGCTTCACCTTACCAATTGTAGAAAACGGAGGGACGATCCAACTTTTATTGAACAATGTAACAGACGCTGCAATCGGAATGGAAGGATATACCCTGGAGGTGAATTCCAACT
>DATDQA010000200.1:0-31939 GCA_035292505.1 Saprospiraceae bacterium
CCCGTAGACCAGATGCTTCTTTTTCCAGTAGTAGTAAGTGGCTGGATATAAATCATACTTATCCAGGGTCGCTTTAACCCCTTTCTGTTTAGCCTCTTTGAGGATCGAAAGCTTTTCCTCTTTCGTGAATTTGCGGGTACCATTTTCTGTTGTCTTCATGTCCATAATTACAAAAATGTTTTTGTAACTATGTCTGAATATTTAGGGGGCTGTTACAATGCAGACCAGATCAACTGGAGACTGTGGACTGCTGGGCTGAGGACTGATTTATTTCAAAGCAATATACTCCACCAGCAAGGCATTGCGATCTATCCCCAGGTATTGCTCCGGTGGTTCGCTGATGAGTTGCAGAAACTTATACCCGTTCAAGAGGAAGATTTCGCGAATGGGAGAATCGGAAGAAAGGTTGAAGGTATTGCGCATGACAATGAAAAGAAAATCTGCAGGAACATCATATTTCTTCAAACTCTTGTATTGATTTTCAAGACTCACTTCCCCTTTCTTCTGCAGCTCCGCAATGGCTTTGGTAAACATATCCCGGACATTTGGTTTGACCTTGTAACCGAGCAGGAAATCTACCCTGAAAATTTTGTTCTTGACAATTTCAATAAAATGATAGGTCTCTTGAAAGGGCTCATCGGTCTCCGTGAAATGCAATAACCAGTATTTGTCCGCGCGCTTCGGTTGCTTTTGATAGATGGATTTCAGGATTTGTTTTTCCATCAGGTTTGTCTTACGTCCGGTGGTGAGATAGACAATATTTGTTGCAAACTTGGGAATGTCCTTGTCTTCACTGACAGCCTTGATGATATCTGCAAAGCGGTGGACATCGACAAAGCTCCTCTTACGGGAAATCAATTTCTTTCCTTCATAATGTACTACCATAATCACAGAGAATAACGTCATAAGAAGAAGTGTCACCCCGGCACCATGTGCAATCTTCTGGATATTTCCTGCAAAGAATACCCCTTCAACGCAGAAAAACAGCAATGAAACGACCAGCACACGAGTCCAATCCCAGTGCAGGATTTGCCGGAGGTAAAAGATCAGCAAGACACTCGTAGACAACATGGTGATTGTAATCGCAATCCCATATGCTGCCTCCATATTGGAGCTCTTGCCGAAATACAAGACGACAAACACACATCCGACAAACAGAATATGATTGACCATAGGTATGAACAACTGGCCCCGGTAGCGGCTTGGGTGTCTTGTCTGCACCTTGAACCAGGTGTCGAGTTTCACTGCCTCATTGATCAGTGAAAAAGACCCTGTGATCAATGCCTGACTTGCTACAATTGAGGCCATCACCGCAATGACAACTCCCGCGACGACAAACCATCGGGGCATCAACGCAAAAAAAGGATTAAACCCACCAAGTGTCTGGTTCTCGAGCGTTGTCAACGCCCATGCACCTTGACCGAAATAATTGATGAGGAGTGCTGCCTTTACAAAAATCCATGCCCACCGAATATTTGACCGGCCTACATGACCGAGGTCTGAATACAATGCTTCTGCACCGGTCACGCAAAGAAAGACTGCTCCGACAATCAACCATGCACGTGGATGCGTCGTGAGGATGTGTACTGCATGATATGGATTCAATGCCGCAAGAACTCCGGGACCTTTGAACAACGCAATACCTCCCCAAAAGGTAAGCATACCGAACCAGATCAACATCATTGGACCGAAGGAACGACCGACTTTCTCAGTGCCGAACTGTTGAAATGTGAAAAGTCCTACAAGGATCGCGATCACAATAGGAATGACCGGTATGTTTTCTGACAAATTGTGTAGTCCTTCTACAGAAGCCGTCAGCGAGATCGCTGGTGTAATAATTCCATCCGCCAGCAATGCGGCACAACCGAGCATCGCGATATAGATCGTCCACTGCGGTGAGCGCTTACGAATGAGTGTATACAACGAGAAGATACCTCCCTCTCCATGATTATCTGCGGTGAGAACCAGCATGACATATTTGAAGGTACCCTGGATGGTCAATGTCCAGAAAATACAAGACAGTCCTCCAAGAATCAACTCCCTGGTGATGATGCTATCACCCAGAACTGCACTCATCACATAGAGGGGTGACGTTCCGATGTCGCCGAAGACGATGCCAAGGGTGACTAAAAGACTGCCAGCAGTAACTTTCTGGACAGAAGATGACATGTGGCGCAAATTAAAGACGGCAAATGTACACCGATGACGTGCATTGCGAAATTTATTTTTTTAGAGTCAAAGAAATACAGGAGAGGCTGGGATAATGAAAACCCTCAGGCGCGGTTTTGGATTATTTCGTGACCCTCTCCTCTTGCGATGAGTCCTGCAATCCTTTACGCAACACACTGAGCAATAGGGATTTAACATCCTATTAAAGGAGGGGTGTGCTTTTTGTAAAATAACCCATGCGCGTTATTAAATGTGCCTTCTGAAGACGACATTTGTCAACAGTCTTCCTGGCGCAGGCACCATCAATCACCCCGCGAAGGAATCTTGATAAGAAGGATTGTATGGAGCAACACCCTGTGTCTGTAATTGGATTCTCACGCTATACCTACTCACGCTTTGAGCATTGTGACTTGGGAATGACACCATGTATTGACAATCGTATTTTCAGATCTATAATGAAAAATAAGACGAAATAACAACTCCGGCGAATGATGATCCTGAAACTAATTATTGGTCTGATATTCCTTATCATCGGTGCTGAGGCTTTGGTAAAAGGTGCTTCAAAGATTGCCAGAGCGGTTGGGATATCGCCTCTGGTAATTGGCCTAACTGTAGTCGCTTTTGGGACAAGTTCACCTGAAATGGCAGTGAGCGTGATGGCAGTATCGGAAGGAAATTCTGATATCGCACTGGGTAATGTGGTCGGCAGTAATATTTTCAACATCCTCTTTATTCTGGGTTTGTGTGCACTCATTCTCCCACTCATCGTTGCTCAACAATTGATCCGATTGGATGTACCTGTGATGATTGCCGCTTCCCTGATCGTCATGCTATTTGGTTTTGATGGACGGCTTATGGCGTGGGAAGGTCTTGTGATGGTAACAATAGGTTTTGTATACACAGTCTACATCATCAGAGAGAGCAGGAAGGAGAAAAACAAAGAAGTTTTGAAAGAATACCAGGAGGAGTACGGAAAGGACAATAAGGGAAAGGGTAAAATATGGCTCTCTGTTCTTTTTGTGATTGCCGGTCTGGCTTTTCTTATTCTTGGATCCCGGTGGCTTGTGGAAGGTGCAGTGTACATTGCCCATACACTTGGTGTGAGTGATCTTGTCATTGGACTCACCATCATCGCGGCAGGCACTTCGCTGCCGGAAGTCGCTACTTCCATCATAGCAACAATCCGGGGCGAACGCGACATCGCTGTTGGTAATGTTGTCGGAAGCAATATTTTCAATATTCTGTTCATCCTCGGTATTTCATCAATGGTTGGCAAAGGTGGTATCGGAGTGGCAGAGAGTGCGATCATCTTTGATATCCCGGTGATGCTCGCAGTTGCCATTGCATGTCTGCCGATTTTTTTTACGGGTCGGAAGATAGAACGATGGGAGGGAGGAATCTTTCTGTTCTATTATATTGCGTATACAGTGTACCTGATTCTGTCGAACCAAACAAATGCTTCAATGGATGTCTTTACATCTGCAATGACATGGTTTGTCGTACCATTGACGCTGTTGACAATCATCATTGTCACCATGAGAGAATACAGAAGGACAAGACGAGTATGATGAATATTGAATGTAGAATATTGCATATTGAATTGAAAGAATTGAATGTAGAATTGAGAATGAAAAATATAGAATGAAGGATGCATTGACACCAGATGCAAGTCATCATCTCTGGCAAATGCTCGGGCTGCGCTACAAGTCACATCCGTGGCATGGTATCAGTATCGGCGCCCAGGCGCCTGAAATGGTCACTGCCTTTATTGAGATTATCCCTACAGATACCGTCAAATACGAAATCGACAAGCCCAGCGGCTACCTCAAGATTGACAGACCACAGAAATTTTCAAACGTCGTACCTACGCTGTATGGATTTATTCCACAGACATATTGCAAAGACAATCTCGCAGAGCTCTGTATGACAAAGACAGGTCGCACCGGAATCATAGGCGATGATGATCCACTCGACATTTGTGTCCTCACTGCACGTGAGATTACACATGGAGATATCATTGTAAAGGCTGTTCCGATCGGAGGATTTCGCCTGATTGACAATCACGAAGCTGACGATAAGATTATTGCAGTACTCTATGAGGATGATGTATTTGGTGCATGGCAGGATGTGAGCCAGCTACCCGAGGCGGTCGTCAATCGTCTGAAACATTATTTTCTGACCTATAAACAGTTGCCCGGTGATGCGCGCAATTGTGAGATTACGCACACCTACGGGAGGGAAGAGGCTCTGGATACGATTCGTGCATGTCAAAGCGATTATCACGCTGCATATGGTAATCTCGAGGAAAGGATGTCCAGGGCGGTAATGGAATGGATGAAGGCATTGCCTGATAAAACCGATTTGAAATAAAGTCGATACAAACTGAGCACATGAAGGATAAACTCTTTGCCAGAAAAACAATGTCTGCTCTTCAGATAGAAGCAGATTCCTCGCCACTGAGAAGATCACTCGGTGTTTTTGACATCACCATGCTTGGCATCGGCGCAATTATCGGGACAGGTATTTTTGTCCTTACCGGAGAGGCTGCTGCAGGTACGGAGCATGCGCTGGGTGCAGGCCCGGCACTCACGATTTCATTTGTGATCACAGGACTTGCATGTGCATTTGCAGCCTTGTGCTATGCAGAATTTGCGGCAATGGTTCCTGTCTCCGGTAGCGCCTATACCTATTCATACGCATCCTTTGGTGAACTCATCGCCTGGATTATCGGCTGGGATCTTGTATTGGAGTATGCGGTGGGGAATGTCGCCGTCGCTATTGGTTGGTCAGGGTATTTTAAGAATATGCTCGATGGGTTTGGCATCTATATGCCAGGCTGGATGTGCGGAGCGACTGGTACGGATATGGTACTCCTACCTACTGGTCAGTGGACAGCTATGGGACCGGCCGTCCTGGAGCGATTCGGGGAAGCTGCATCCACATATACACACACAACGGCAATTTTCAATTTTCCGGCACTCCTGATTACATTTCTCGTGACAACATTGTTGCTGATCGGCATCCGGGAGTCGGCAAGGGTGAATGCTCTACTCGTCGTTGTGAAGCTTGCCTTAGTCACCTTGTTTCTGATTTTTGGGGTACCGCATTTCAACCCTGATATTCATTGGCAGGAGTTTGCACCAAATGGATGGAAGGGAATCATGGCGGGTGCAGCACTTGTATTTTTTGCATATATCGGTTTCGATGCTGTGAGCACTACTGCCGAAGAAGCGCGAAATCCACAAAGGGATCTCCCCATTGGGATGATGCTGGCTTTGTTGATTTGCACGCTGCTTTATGTTGCTGTCGCTGCTGTGCTCACCGGAATGGTACCGTTAAGCATCCTTGACAATGAAAAACCTGTGGTAGAGGCGCTCGCTGCAGTCGGCGAAAATAAGATCGCATTGTTAATTGCTACCGGAGTTGTGTTAACCATGCCTACTGTCCTTCTTGTCATGCAGCTTGGTCAGATCAGAATCTTTTATACCATGAGTCGTGATGGTCTTCTGTCGCCGAGATTCAGTAAAATCCATCAGAAATTCCGCACACCCTCTTTCGCAACCATCGTTGTCGGGATATTTGTAGGCGTGTTTGCTGCCACAGTGGATATTGGAGCAGCAGCGGAGTTGACAAATATCGGGACTCTCTTTGCGTTTGTCCTCGTTGCGACAGGGGTATGGATCTTGCGCGTGAAGCAGCCCGGACTCAAACGGAGGTTCAGAACTCCGGCGTATCGGGTCACTTGCTTCCTGTGCATTGCGATCTGTCTTTCATTGATGCTCGCACTCCCATTACCGACGTGGATCAGGTTTTTTGTGTGGATGGCAATCGGTATCTCAATCTATTTTCTGTATGGAATAAAGCATAGTAAATTGCGCCAAATAGGTAGCGCTCCTCAATAATTCCTCAATTCATTAATCTTCCACGCAATGCTCACAGCTGTCGTCGCGACCTTTGTCATCGGCTACCTGATGATTGTCCTTGAACATCCCCTGAAGTTGGATAAAACTGTACCTGCACTATTGGCAGGAGTCGTGTGTTGGATGCTGGTGGCACTTGGAGATCTCTCTGTTGTGGGTAGTACACATGAGATCGAAGATCTGAAGGATGTCTTGTTGCACCATCTCGGCGAGATCGCCCAAATTTTGTTTTTCCTCATCGGGGCGATGGTGATCGTAGAGCTTGTCGATCTCCATCGGGGTTTTTCGGTGATTACAAACCTGATCCGCACAGCCAATAAGAAGAAGTTACTCTGGATGATTTCGTGGATGGCGTTTTTCCTTTCCTCAGTTCTTGATAATCTGACAACGACAATTGTCTTTGTATCCCTGTTGCGCAGATTGATACCTGATCGCAATGAACGGATCTGGTTTGTGAGTTTTGTCGTGATTGCCGCAAATGCCGGTGGTGCATGGACGCCCATTGGCGATGTCACGACAACCATGTTGTGGATCAAAGAAAAAGTAACCACGATTGGGCTTGTAGAACACCTGGCGCTCCCTTCTGTTGCTTGTCTCGCAGTGCCGCTTCTCATCGCAGGTTTGCTGCCAATGCTCAAGGGTAATCTTAAGATTCCGGACTCTGATAAGGATGCAAAACCAAAACACCAAAAACTGCTCAGCAGCAAGACGATGCTGATCGCAGGAATCGGCGGATTGGTCTTTGTCCCGGTATTCAAAGCGCTGACCGGCTTACCGCCTTATATGGGCATGATGTTGTCTCTTTCTATCGTTTGGCTGATCAGTGAATTCATTCATCCGGAAGAAGACTTCAGCGAGGAACGGAAACATCAGTATTCGGCCAGGCATGCTTTGTCGCGTATTGAATTATCCAGCATCCTCTTCTTCCTGGGAATTCTGCTTGCGGTATCCTCACTCGACTCGGTTGTGGCAGTAGTGCGTGAAAGTCATGCAATGGGATTTCTGACAGCCATGGCAGAAGGCCTTCAACGCACTATTCCGAATCTCGATGTGGTCGTCGTCATCCTCGGATTCCTCTCATCGATTATTGATAATGTACCACTCGTTGCTGCAGTCATGGGGATGTTTCCAATGGACCAGTTTCCGATCGACAGCAAACTCTGGCAGTTCATTGCATATACCGCAGGGACGGGTGGAAGCATTTTCATCATAGGCTCAGCGGCGGGTGTGGCCGCGATGGGGATGGAGCGCATTGATTTTATCTGGTACGTTAAAAAAATGTCACTGCTTGCATTGGCAGGGTACATGGCAGGAGTCTTTACATACTTGTTGACCTTCCCACTCTTTCATGGGTAGGCTTTCGATGATATCCTGAATACCGTCTGCCATTTTCAGGTTCACTCCTCATTGATCATTATTAAACTTTAGCTAATGAAATATCTGGCTCGTTGTGGGGGCACGAGGATGGAGTGCAAAAGGTCTGAGAACAAATAGAATTTCATATCCTGCCTTGAGATAATAACTACGTCATAAACAGAATGGCCAGGACGTATATGTTCCGGCCATTTTTATTTCCCTTAGTCAGTCAGCTTAATCACCTCGGACTTTAACCTGATTTTAACCTACGAAAGGTGTCGTATGTGAATGGCGATGAGCATATTTGCGACGCAGTATTCATTTACCAATTACTACGCAATGAGACAACTGATTGTGCTTCTCGGGGTTTACTCGCTTACCATCGCTGGGTTTGCTCAAACTTCAGCTGATATAAGTTCGCATCTGGACAAACGACTTCTGGAATCAGCCGCAAATGGATGGTCCGGTTCGGCATTGGTGGTTGCCGGTGGAAAAATCCTACTGGAGAAAGGCTATGGTTTTGCAGATCGCCAGTCGAAAAAATTGCAGACTCCCAAAACTGTGTTTAGCATTGGAAGTATCACAAAACAATTTACCGCTGCAGGGGATACTGAAACTCGAAAGCATGGGATTGCTTTCATTGGACGATCCTCTGTCAAAGTACTTTGATAATGTGCCTTCAGATAAATCCAGGATCACCATACATCAATTGTTGACACATACCGCTGGGTTCGAGGATGCCATCGGTGATGACTATGATAACGTCGATGCAAACGCATTTGCTGCACTCGCATTTGCTTCACCTTTACTCTTTCCTCCTGGTGCGCAATACAATTATTCCAATGTAGGATACAGCATGTTGGGTATCATCATCACGAAAGTGAGTGGCAAAGGTTATGAGGAGTTTCTGCATGAACAACTTTGGAAACCTGCAGGTATGATGCAGACAGGATATCTCATGCCCGGACATACACCTGCAGTACTAGCTGTTGGATACCGCGATGGTGAAAGATGGGGTACTGCGATAGACAGGCCATGGTCTTCGGATGGCCCGGGATGGCATCTCAGAGCGAATGGCGGAATACTTTCTACCGTTGGTGACATGTATCGATGGTATGTGGCTTTGCGTAATCATACCGCATTAGCTGAATCAGCTGTAAAACAGATGCTAACACCATACGTTGCGGAAGGCCCTGAAGGTCAGAGTTTCTACGGCTATGGCTGGGTCGTCCAGGATTTTGATGGAAAGAGAATGATCTGGCACAATGGAGGAAATGGTGTCTACAATGCGATCATGAGTTTTGTTCTTTCCGATGATATCTGCATCATCGTGTCATCGAATTCCAATACTGTCATATCGGATGATATCTCACTCCAGTTACTCGGTATTGTATGGGGAAAAGAACTTCGATCGAATGCAGAAGAAGAGCCGTATCGCAACAATGCGGTGACCATGCACATACTGCATGTCATCCGTGAAGAAGGGGTTGACTTTTTCTACGCAAATAGTGAGAAGATCCTGAAAGATGCAGGATTTGATTTTGAAAATGATATGCAACTGCTTGGCGCAGGAGAACAACTCATGGAAGCTGAGCAATGGGAAGAGGGTATCGCTCTCTACACTGTCTACACATCACTCTTTCCACGTATCGTCGTCGCATGGAATCATTTAGGTCGTTGTAAAAAAGCAATCGGAGACGTAACAGGAGCAAAAAGTGCATGGGAGAAATCGGTGACCCTCAGACCACAAAATAATCCCGCGGCCAAATGGTTGCATGACCTGCAATAGGGGGAAAGTCTGCAGTCTTCAGTCTTCAGTCTCCAATCAAAACCGACTGAGACTGCCGGACTGAGTACTGCCGGACTGTGGACTGCCGACTGAGGACTACCGATTTTGGCAAATGAATTGCTGAAGCCGGGTATGGATAAGTTCATACAGGCAGCAATCGAAGAAGCAAAAATTGGGCTGAATGAAGGAGGCATTCCGATAGGTTCTGTGCTGGTTTATAATGATATCATCCTTGGAAGAGGTCACAACAGACGTGTGCAATCCGGCAGTGTCATACTCCATGGAGAAATGGACGCACTTGAAAAGGCCGGCAGACAGCCAGCATCGGTATATCAGAAATGCATCCTGTATACCACACTCTCTCCCTGTCCGATGTGCACAGGTGCGATTCTTCTCTACGGTATTCCCAGGGTGATCATTGGCGAGAATAGCTCTTTTCTTGGCGAAGAAGAGCTTCTGAAAGCGAGGGGTGTTGAAGTAACAGTTCTCAATGATCCCACGTGCATGGAGATCATGCAGAAATTTATCCGCGACAATGCTGAGCTGTGGAATGAAGACATCGGCGTAGAAGGATAGTGTTTAATAGAATACAAGGTTTGTTCGATCTTTTACTGTTGGCTTTAGGCGCTTAGCAATGTAAACTTACCAACAAGTTGGTAGGAGAGGAGTGGAAAGTTGAGAGTTCAGCCCTCAAATCAGGCGGGACTTTCAACTTATCACTTTTTTGGCCTGAAGGGCCAGAACGCATCAGCGTTCGCTAACGGCCTACGCTGATGTAGAATCCTAAAATGAGCCCTGCATCGCCTTCGCGAAGCCACTACGGCGGAGCAAGGAAGGGGCGCAAGAGAAGTCCGTACTTTTCACCCGGCGCTTGGCAATTGAACGTATATCATGGTGGTTGGAGAGGAGTGGAAAGTTGAGAGTATTCAGCCCCCTGCCTACGCCAAAGGGATGCCTTTGGCACCGGTCAGGCAGGCTTCGGGCTTTCTTTTCAAGCGCAGTCCTTACAGCGAAATACACTGACGCAAGAAGGGCAGCAGTGAAGTCCCCGAAGGGTTGGGCGAGTTGCCGTTTAGAACGACAAGTTCTGTGTGGTAGCCTGGACCTGTATGTTTCAGGAGATGCATTTGCTCGCGCATGATAAACGTACTGCATAAAAGGCTTGCGAAAAGCAGGCACTGAATTCCAATGATTATGTTGCGCAGGCGCGGTACTTGAGAGAGGGTGTCATCGAAAGGTTTCTCCCCAGTGGAAATCAACCTGTCGCCGAGATCCGTCTTTGACCGGAGCGGGCCTTTATCAATCCGAGTTAAATTCTGAGATAGCACAGTGGGACGCTTGCATCTTGAGATCAGCATGGAGATCAGGGCTGCATACCCTGGTAGAAGAAGTGAGAGTGCAAATAGGTACCAAAATTGTGTCGCGAAACCAATATCAAACAGATGCGCAGAAACAGGGATGAGAATGATCATGAGATTCGTCACGAGCACCATGGCAAGCAAGGTCAGCGTGAAGGGATCCCGCAGGACATATTCCAGGATATGTGCATGGCCATCCCCAAGGATCCGATAGATCGTCGTTTCTTTTACCCCTGTTGTACTTGTGTTCCGCATCTAAGCTTCTAATTAAAGACGTCCCAAAGGAGAGACACCTGCAGCTCAGATGGTTCAAGTCCTATGCCACGGCCATAATATTCTGTAAATCAATAGGGTAATGCCATACATCATGACAGAAGTGTTCGCTTTCGGACATTATATGTGCGCAACGTTGACTACTTGTCTCGTGTCAGAACTTGTCCCGTTTTAAGCGTCGCCGTGTTTAAAATGAAATAAACTACCACCTCGGCAAGGGAAAGACTGACATCCAGGGGGTATTGGATATAGTAATTATGTAATTATATAGGGACTCTCAAGCCCGTGAAGTACACGCATCCTAAAACCTGCGCCCGTGCTTGCCCGCATTGATTTTGAATTCGCCCGGACGCAGAGTCTGCAAAACGGTTGTCGGGGCAGGCGGCCTTTTTGGGGGTGAGCGCGTTGTAAAAAAGGAGTTTAGAGGTTTCCAATAGCTCCAATTATGCTACCCCAGAGCATAAGAAATGGTCGGCTGATAAGAATTTTCAACAATTTCTTGGAGGCATCGAAAAAACAAATAACTTAGCCAGCCGCAAAACGTACAAGACCAGAACAGATGGGATCCGGGCCGCGCGATCGCAAAAGATAAGGGTGTGAAGACCAACTAACTCCCGGTGGATGGGTGATGAATGCGCTGTAAGGATCAGTGATATGGTTATTCAGATAATCAACTATACAAAAAGAAGAGCGTATGAAAAAACCTTTCCTACAAGCATTATTTACGGTAATGCTTCTGGCGGGCGCGATCTATGCCTCAGGGCAAAGGACAGTGTCCGGAACAGTAACGTCCACATCTGATAATACTCCTCTGATCGGTGCGACGATTGTCGTGCGGGGTACAAGCACCGGAACGGTCACGGATGTGGATGGCAACTTCTCCGTTGAGGTAAACGAGGGAGATGTGTTAGTCATTTCTTACACCGGCTATCAGACTCAGGAAGTGACCACAGCAGGCCTGAGTATGATCAATGTCGGTCTGGTTCAAGGGGCGGTCTTATCCGAGGTAGTGGTAACCGGGTACACCGCACAGAGGAAAAGAGATTTGACTGGTGCGGTGGGTGTTGTGAATGCTGAGGCCCTAACGGAGATTCCCAGCGGGGATATTAACGGCCAGCTTCAGGGCAGAGTATCCGGAGTCACTGTGAGCGGTGAAGGCCGACCTGGTGCTTCATCCAAAGTAAGAATCAGGGGTTTTACATCTTTTACAGGGGCAAATGATCCCCTGTACGTTGTAGATGGAGTTCCCACATTCGACATTTCAAATCTCAATCCAACCGATGTCGAAAGCATCTCGGTCCTGAAGGATGCCGGTGCTGCATCCATATACGGTTCCCGTGCTGCAAATGGAGTCATCCTGATCACCACTAAAAAGGGACAATACTCCGGAGTCAGAATCAATTATGACATGTATGTCGGCACTCAAAATCCCGGGGAAGGAGATGATCGGTTACTCAATACCCAGCAGTATGCAGACTTGCAATGGCTTGTCTATAGAAATGATGAAACGAACGAAACCCATCCCATCTATGGACCATCCTCTAATTCAGCCCCAACCCTTCCACCATGGGCTGCGGATACTGACTGGTGGGATGTCCTGACCAGAAATGCACTGGTGACCGGTCATGATCTGTCATTTTCTGGTGGAAATGAGAGCGCGAGGTTTTATGCCGCGGTGAACTATCTTGATCAGGAAGGAATCGTCATTCACAACTTTGCCAAGCGGCTTTCTGCTCGTGTGAACACGGAATTCAAGTTTGCCAGGAACCGGGTCACCCTAGGTGAAAGTTTAATCATTGCAGGACGTAGTGGAAATGGTGTGAACGGAAATGGAGCGGAGAGCAGTCCTGTCTCCATGGGTATCTACAGGGCACAACCGATCATTCCACATATCATAGAGTCAAGTATCTCAGGTTTAGCTCATGACTTTATGCCTGGTGATTACGGTGGTACCGGTATTGCGGCCAGGTTGGGAAACGGGTCTAATCAGTTTGCCTCCCAGGAGCGCGATCAGTTCGACCGTCAGAAGGATACCCGGGTACTGGGATCAGCGTATCTGGATATAGAGCTTATGAAAGGATTAAATGCACGGTCGACCTTTGGTGGCACTTATCAAAATGGATTTAACACAGATTGGGCCAGCGCGACCTACGAGAATGCGGAGAATGTTGCCACCTCAGCCTATACGGAGACAGGGTTTTACAATGCAGACTGGGTTTGGACCAATACGCTTACCCTCAATAAGAAGTTTGGACGGAGTAATATTCTTGTTGTCGGAGGGTACGAAGCCTTGAGGTATGGTATAGGCAGGGGTGTCCAGGCGACCAAAGCGGGTTACTTCTCAGATGACCCAGCCTTCAGGACAGTCAGCAATGGGGCTCAAATCACGGCGGCATCATCGTGGTATAATACGGAAACCACGCTGGCTTCCATATTTGCCAGGGCAGATTATTCGTATAACAACAGGTACTATTTAAGTGCTACAGCCAGAAGGGATGGTTCGTCAAGATTCAGCGAAGGGTTCAGATATGCTACCTTCCCATCCGTGTCTGCCGGTGTGCGCGTGAGCGATTTCTTTGAGGCTGGATTCATCAGTGATCTGAAGGTCAGAGGTGGTTATGGGACAATGGGGAATCAACAATCCATTAACCCTGCGAACCAATTCTATCTCTTCGGTGGTGATCCCGGAAGCTCGAACTATGATATCATAGGTGCAGGATCGTCTTCACAGCAGGGGTTCAGACCTACCCGGATCGGAAATGCAGACACAAAATGGGAAACGCAGACAACTACGAACATTGGATTTGATGCCGGATTGTTCAATAGTGCATTACAGCTCTCCTTTGATTGGTATCAAAAGTCGGCTGAAGAACTGCTTGTGATAGTTCCTTTGAGCGATCTATACGGATCCGCTTCTGCACCGGCGCGCAATATTGGAGAAATCAAAAATACAGGAATCGATCTCCAGCTGGACTACCGGACAAACTTTACACCTGATCTGGGCTTCAACGCTACAGTTACATTTACAACATATAACAACGAGATCGTGAAGTATACGGATAGCCTCGATTTCTTCTATTCCCAGTTTGGGGATACCCGGATTGGAAATTTCAATCGTAACGAAGTCGGGCACTCCGTTTCCGAATTCTATGGCTACCAGGTGCTTGGATTGTTCCAGAATCAGGCAGAGGTGGATGCTGCTGCAACACAAGATGGCGCTGAAGCCGGGTTCTTCCGCTATCAGGATACGGATGGGGATGGCGAGATCACCCCTGAAGACCGGGTCCTTTTTGGAAACCCTAATCCTGATTTCACATTCGGATTGAACCTTGGCCTTGATTTCAGGAACTTTTCACTTTCCACCTTCTTCTATGGTTCACAAGGCAATGATATTTTCAATTACAATAAGTGGTGGACGGACTTCTGGCCTTCGTTCCAGGGTCAGAAAAGTATTGATCTCCTGGAGAATAGCTGGACGTCAAGCAACACCGGCGCATCAGTACCGAAAGCTTCCAATAAATCGAACTTTTCTACGAATACCCAATCTACAAGTTATTACGTAGAAGATGGTTCATTTATTCGCCTGAAAAGTTTACAACTAGGTTACTCCTTGCCTGAAAGCCTGTGTGAAAACATTGGCCTGACAGATCTCAAGATCTATGTGCAGGGAACAAATTTGTTTACACTGACAGATTACTCAGGTCTGGATCCGGACATTGCTGATTATTCCGGTACTGATCAGGCACTACAAGGTCAAGCAGATACCGCCTTTGGTGTAGATCTGGGTAATTATCCTTTAGTAAAACAGTTTCTTGTCGGACTGCATGTAGGGTTTTAATTATACAAAGCTTAAACATTGAAATAATATGAAAGCATCAAATATCAAACTCTTCCTCTTAGGGCTTGTCATGCTCGCTCCTTTTTCCTGCAAGGAAGATTTTCTGATCATCACACCAAATGCAAATCTTGGCGCAAGCATTCTTGCGACAAAAGATGGCGTAAATACCTTGTTGATTGGCGCTTATTCTATGGTCGATGGGGTTGCTTCCAATGGATTTGGGTGGGAGGCGGCTTCGTCAAATTGGGTGTACGGAAGTATCCGTGGTCTGGAAGCAAATAAGGGCACAGACTCCGGTGACCAGCCGGATATCAATCCCCTCCAGACATATTCTGAAACCGCTACGAATCCTTACCTCGATGTGAAATGGGCTTCTGTCTATGACGGAATCGCTCGTGCGAACGAAACACTCAAGGTATTAGCCGCTGCTGAAGAGAACGGCACGGTGACTGCAGATGAAGCAGATTCTTTCAGACGCCAGGCAAGAACTTTGCGTGGTTATTTCCACTTCGAAGCATGGAGGATGTGGGATAAAATCTGCTATGTGGATGAAACAACCGACCTGGAAGCTGTGACAAACCAGGAGGACGTGCGTGATAAAATCCTCGATGATCTCGAAGCTGGTATCGCACTTCCGAATGACATGGGACAGGTCGGCAGGTTCAATGGAACCGTCGCACGCGTGTTGCTCGCAAAAGGCCTCATGCAAATGAACAGAGACTTTGCCGGAGCCATGACTCACCTGCAATCGGTAATCAGCAATGGAACAGGTCCTGACGGACATGCGATTGGACTTGAGCCGAAATACGGCGAAATCTTCGATACCGAAAACAGGAATGGCATGGAATCTATCTATACGATTCAGTACTCCGTCAATGACGGATCAGGTGGTTGGAATGGTGGCTGGGGTGAGGTGCTCAACTTCCCATACAAGAGTGGTGCTTCACCAGGAGGATGCTGCGGCTTCTTCCAACCGAGCCATGACCTTGTCAATTCATTCCTGACGACAAACGGCTTGCCGATATTGAACGAAACGTACAACTCAAATCCGGTTGTCAACGACCAGGGTCTTACGGTCAGCGATCCTTTTACACCGGAAACCCGCCCATTGGATCCAAGACTTGATTGGACCGTCGGACGCCGGGGTATTCCATACCTGGACTGGGGACCACACACAGGTCAGGATTGGGTCCGCGATCAATCGTATGCAGGTCCGTACAGCCCGAAAAAACAGGTGTACAAGAAAGCACAGGAGGGTACAGAAACAGAAGTGGGTAACTGGACATCCGGTTGGACAACCAACGGATACCGCCTGATCCGTTATGCGGATGTACTATTGCTTCTTGCTGAGTGCCAGATCGAAACGAATGATCTCGCAGGAGCAAGGACAAACATCAATCTCATTCGTGCACGTGCTGCAAATTCTGAAGGATTTGTGAAAAATGATGACGGATCGGATGCCGCCAACTATCAGATCTCTCAATATCCGGCTGCGGGTGCTCCATTCGATAGTCAGGCAAATGCACGTGTCGCCCTCCAAATGGAACGGAAGCTCGAACTGGGTATGGAAGGGCACAGGTTCTTCGATTTGCAGCGTTGGGGTAATGTCGAGCAGGAGCTCAACAGAGTCCTGACGTATGAAAGAACTGAACTGCCTACGCTTTATCAAAATGCGACTTCTGTTGGATCGGAGGACAAACTCTTTCCGGTGCCACAGTCTCAGATCGACCTGATGGGTGGACGTTTGGTGCAGAACAGATAAGAGATCAGAATCTCCGATTCTAAAAGTAAAGAGACTATCCAAACGGATGGTCTCTTTTCTTTTAATATGGATCAGATATGGTTTCGTAGAGGTTACTTTGTTGAGTTGTAATTTTGATAAATCTTCAATGAGGTGCATTTGAAACGATCAGATGATCACCTCGTCTTTTTTGAGTATGTCACTTTTTTAATGGAGAAGAATTTGAAACTAAATAATCCTATGATATCTCGTGAATCCTGGAAATCTTCGTGCATATACTATTTCGGTTTGTGTATGCTATGCCTATTCTGTATTGCCTGTGGGAAAGAAGCAACACGTTTTACTTTGCTTTCACCCGAAAGTACAGGAGTCCATTTTAATAATGAAATCATTCAAAAAGACTCCTTTAATATCATGCAGAATGAGTACATGTATAATGGTGGTGGCGTCGGAATCGCAGATCTCAACAATGACGGCCTTCAGGATATCATCTTTACAGGGAATACCGTGATGAGCAGGATCTATCTCAACCGCGGTGAAATGAAGTTCTCCGATATCACAGATGCCTTCGAAGGCCTCACGAATACACAATGGCTGAGCGGGGTTGTCGTAGTGGATATCAATGCCGATGGTTGGCAGGATCTGTATTTCACTTCCACAATGAGCGAAGACAGTGCGCTGAGAAAAAATCAGCTTTGGATCAATCAGGGCCTTTCAGGAGGCGCCGAAGTGCCGCGTTTCAAAGAGATGGCAGGGCAATACGGTATTGCGGACGAGGGGTACTCCATGCATGCGGCATTCTTCGATTATGATCTTGATGGCGATCTGGATTTGTATGTGCTCAACAATATCGTGAGTAAAGAAATCCCGACAAATTTTCGACCCAAGATCACTGACGGTTCCGCCATCAATAATGACAGACTATATAAGAACATGGGCGACGGGCACTTTGAAGATGTCACCCTCGCAGCAGGAATTGTGTTTGAAGGGTATGGCCTGGGGCTTGCTGTCGGAGATCTCAATCACGACGCCTATCCCGACATCTATGTGTCCAATGACTATATCTCCAATGATCTGCTCTATATCAATCAGCGGGACGGGACCTTCCGGAATACATCAGAAGAGTATCTCTCCTATCATTCCCGGTTTTCGATGGGTAGTGATATGGCCGACATCAACAATGATGGCTTCCTCGATATTATGACGCTCGATATGTTTCCGGAGGATTATTGCAGGAAAAAACAGACGATCAACGGCAATAGTTATCTGATATACAAATACAATGAGCAGTACGGATACCAGCCCCAGTTTGTGAGAAATATGCTGCACGTGCACAACGGATTACTGCACGGTGAGTTGCTCCCGTTCAGTGAAGTCGGCCAACTTGCAGGCATCTATCAGACGGAATGGAGCTGGTCGTCCTTGTTTGCAGATTATGATAATGATGGGGACAAAGATTTGATGGTGACAAACGGCTTCCCTAAAGACCTCACGGACAAAGATTTTACGAATTACAAAGCGCAGATGTACGGATATCTCATTGGTGATGAAGAAATCATTCCGCGCATTCCTGTGGTGAAGGTATCCAACTATGCATATGAAAATACAGGGGATCTCACCTTCGTCAATCGAACGAAAGAATGGGGGATGGACCTTCCTTCATTCTCCAATGGTGCTGCCTTTGCCGATCTGGACAACGACGGAGATCTCGATTATGTTGTTCATAATATTAATGACATTGCATTCATCTATCGCAATAATACCTGTGGAGAGAAAGGTGCTAAAGAAAAACATATCAGAATTGCGCTAAAGGGAAGTGGCTTGAATACCATGGCGATTGGTGCAAAGGTCGAGATCTGGAGTAATGACCTCTATCAATATTATGAACATCATCTCACAAGGGGATACCTGTCTTCTGTAGATCCAGTAATCCATTTTGGGATTGGAAATCATGAGCTTATAGATTCTTTGAAAGTGAGCTGGCCGGGAGATCATCAGGTCACACGACTCTCCCAGGTCACAGCCAACCAACTCATTACTCTCGACCAGGCCGACGCACAGCCGATGCAGAAATCAAATACTGTATCTCGGAAACGAAACCAAACTCTTTTCACTCAGGCGCCAGGTGCGATCTCTTACACACATCTGCAGGATGACTATAATGATTTCTTTCAACAGCAACGGATCATTCAACACAAATTTTCACAGGTAGGTCCCTGTATGTCCAAAGGGGATATAGATGGTGATGGTCATGAGGATCTGGTGATCGCAGGATCAAATATACAGCCGGCGACTGTCTACCTCTTCAAAGGTGATCACTTCGAAGAGACGGTGATTCCCGGTCTTTCCGGAACCAGGCTTTGTCTTGAATCCGACCTCGCCGTAGTGGATATCAATAATGACGGCAAAAGCGATCTGGTCGCTCTTGCAGGGGGTTATGCCAATGAGAAGCCGGAAGATTACCGGCACTCCATCTACATGAATTCTTCAGGAACCTTTGATGCGGTGCCTTTACCGGTGCCTGCGTTTCCTGCGTCCGTAGTAAGATCGTGCGATTTTGATAAGGATGGAGATATGGATCTGTTTGTTGGTGCCCGGGTGGAGCGTGGAAATTTTCCGCATGCACCGAAGTCATATGTGTTGATGAATGTACAAGGTGCGTTTTCTGAAAAAAATCGCATTGCATTTGATCTTGGAATGGTGACGGACGCAGTATGGTCAGATACCGATGGTGATGGATGGCAAGACCTTCTGATTGCAAGAGAATGGAATTCTATTGCTTTGCTGCACAACAAGGCAGGTCGTGACTTTGAAATAGCTCCGGATCCTACCTTCGACAAAGAGCATGGATTCTGGTCCTGCATTGTAGCTGCTGACCTTGATCGGGATGGCGATGACGACTATATTGCCGGAAATCTTGGAGATAACCATCGGTTCACCATCAATGAGACATACCCCATGAAACTCTATGCGGTGGATGTAGATCACAATGGTGTCATCGATCCCATCACGGCGTCATTTTGGAAAGACAGGGAAGGGAGAATGCAGGAGTATCCGGTCAACTATCTGGATGAGCTCGCTGCCCAATCACCCTTCTTCCGGAAGAAATTTACCAGCTATACACAGTTTAGCTACACGTCGATAGACAGCATTCTCGACCGGCAGGCTATCCCGGGAGAACAGATCCTCACCGTGAATACTTCTTCGAGCTATGTCATCTGGAATGAGCGTGATGGGTTCAGCTGGCAAAAACTTCCGAAAATTGTCCAGGCATCTCCCGTAAAGAAAGTGCTCATTCATGATTTTAACAGGGATCAGTTTCCTGATATCCTGATTGCGGGCAATGACTACTCCTTTGATGTCTCGACCGGATATTATGATGCAAACAAAGGCATAGTGCTCATTGGCAGTGAAGACAAATCATTCACGGTGCTGCCTGCATCGCAAAGCGGTCTCATCCTGAATGGACAAGTTGAATCATTATTGTATTTCGGTGGAGATACCGCCTGGATTATTGCAGGCATCAACAGAAGAGAGATTGCCGTGTATCGTATTACTCCACCTGGCGAGTTGTAAAATACACCTGGAATCGCCTGAACATTCACTCACTCCGCAGTGCGTTCACAGGACTCGACAGTGCTGCCCGCATAGTTTGCGAACTAATGGTCAACCCTGCGAACAACAAAATCGCCAGCACTCCAGGTAAAAACATCTCGATTGACCAGGGTATCCGTTGTGAAAACTCTTGTAGTATCTGACCGCCGATCAGAAAACTCAATGGTGCTGCAATAGCAATTGCGATGAGCAATACAATGAAATATCCTTTGGACAGCAACACAACAACATCCATGAATTCAGCGCCCATCACCTTACGGATACCTATTTCTTTGGCACGCGTTTCAACAGTGTAGATCGCCATACCAAGCAAGCCCATGCAGGCGATCACCATACCAAGCACGCCGAGAAAGCCAACCATCCATGCAGTTGACATGAAGCCGTCATAGTTTTGCCTTACAGTGACATCATAAAACTGACTTGAAAACGGGAGGTCTTTGGCGATTTCCTTTCTATGTGCGTTCAAGTGTGGCCATTGTCAAGGGAATGTCCTGACTATCCAATTTGAGGTTCATCATGCGAAGTCGATTCGCATCATAGCGCAAGACGAGGGGTTCTATGGAATAGGTTGAAGGTTTGAAAAAGAAATCTTCCACCACACCACGGACGACCACAAGCGTACTGTCACCGAGGATCAATGTTTTCCCAACTGCTGTACCGGGATCACCGAGTTTGTATTGACTACAAAAGGTTTCATTCACAATAACAAAAAGCTCATGCTGCTGACTTGGATTTTCGGGAAAATTTTCACCGGCAACAAGTTTGAGCGAAAAATGATCGAGATAGTTGTGATCAATAACATAATCGCGTGCACCTGTTTTTTCTGAAACAGAATCACTCCGGACGTCTTCATAGCTGTCCTGCCAGGTACCCATCGTATGTGAAATGGCACTCACTCTTTCAACACCACTGACATTCGAAAAGGCCGATGACAATTTGGTATAGGGTAATCCCGACATTTCAACAAGCAATGTTTGCGGTTGATCAAAACCAAAATTGAGTTTGAGCCCATAATCGATTTGCCGCCAGACAATAGTCATGAGAAAGAGAAACACAAGTGTCACGGTGAACTGAAAACTGAGCAGTACTTTACGTAATCCGATACGTTGTATGAACCTGATATTTTGCAACTTCTGGAGTACGTGCAGTGGGGATGTTTTAGAAAGTGCGGCAGCTGGCAATACACCTGCAATGAATCCTACGATAATCGCAAACAACAGGAATATCCCGTACAGTTGCCAGTCTGCCGACTGCATTGCATCCACAAACTCAATAAAATTCAGCCATTCCAATACCGGCTTTAGCGCTTTGACAAGCGCAAACACGAGTACAAGAGATAACAGCGACGTAATCACCGCCTCACCGATGAGTTGCCAAAAAACCTGACTGCGTTTTGCCCCGAGTACTTTTCGGATGCCAACTTCTTTTGTACGTACTAGTGAACGTGCGATTGTGAGGTTCATATAATTGAAACAAGCCGTAAGCATGATGATTAGTCCGAGTGCTGTCAAAAACCATAAAACAATAGATGGCAATCCATTACCCATGCTTTGTGAAAGTACACGTCCGGGTGTAATGTCATTCAGCGCCTGTAATGTATAGCGATAGCCTTTGTCACGGCTTTCCAACTCTAAGCCGGCAAGCTTATGTTGTGCGATATCGGTAAGTGCATGTTCTGCCTCGTCGACGGTAGCCCCTGGTTTCTGACGGACAAAATTGTATGTCGAGTAATAGTTGCGCCACTCCGTGCTGACTGAAGAAGCGTCCGGTGCTTTCTCCAACGCATATTGGGTCGTAAGAGAACCAAGTGCATCAAACTCCAGATGTGTTTTCCCCGGAAATGCATTGAGCACACCGGTGATTTTGAAATATGATGCATATGCCGGCATCTCAATGGTCTTACCGAGTAACTCTCCATAATTGTCATCCTGATCAAACAGTCTTTTCGCCCAATCTTTTGTCAACACGATGGTGTAAGGTTCGGAGAGTGCTGCTTCGGGATCGCCAGCCGCCAACGTGAAACCAAACATTTCAAAGAATGTATTATCGGTAAACAAACCTCTTAAATAGAGTTCATCTTCGTTTCCGCCTACCTCTCCACTGAATTGAGCAATGAGTGGTGTCCAGAGTTCTACCTGAGAATAGTCTTCTTTCAATGTTCTGCCAACTGGAAATGGAGACGAAGCATAAAATTCCGAACCACCATCCTTGCGCAAGGCTTCGGTGAGAACCCGATATGTGCGTTCTGCCTTGGGATGAAAATTGTCATAGCTATGTGCATCTTTTATGACAAACATGAACAGCAGGCAGATACTCATGCTCAACGCCAGACCGAAGATATTGATGAATGAAAACGTCTTGTGTCTGATGAGATTTCGAAGTGCGATTTTCAGATAGTTGGAGATCATTACTTCTAAGTTGCTTCTAGGTTGTTTCTAAGTTGTTTCTAGGTTGCAACTACGTGGACTAAGTTCATCCATTGCTTACACATTAACACATTACACATTAACACATTAAACAGTTAAACATTATTCCGATCTCAAACTCTCAACCGGATTTGCATGAGCAGCCCTGATGCTCTGAAAACTTACCATGAAGAAAGCAACCATCACAGCTATCGCGCCAGCCAATCCAAATACCCACCATGAAATATCGACACGATATGCAAAATCACTCAGCCACTTATTCATCACATACCAGGCGAGCGGGGAAGCAATCAGCAGCGCAACGAGCACCAGCTTCAGGAAGTCTTTTACCAGCAGGCTCATAATGCCTGCAGCCGTTGCTCCCAGGACTTTCCGGATGCCGATTTCCTTTGTGCGTTGTTCAGCAGTGAATGCAGCAAGGGCCAGCAGTCCAAGGCATGCAATAAAAATGGCGATTGCCGCAAAGACGATGAACACCGAACCCAACCGTTGCTCTGCATCGTACATCTGACTGAAGCGTTCATCGAGAAATGCATAGTTGAAGGGCTGACCCGGTGAGAACTGCGCCCAGGCAGATTTCATCTTTTCCAGAAAAGGGCCTGTTGTCGCTGCCTCAAAACGAATTGCCATCATACCGGTGGCATCCTTCTCCAGGAAAAATCCAAGCGCCCCGATATCATTGTGCAGACTCTCAAAGTGAAAGTCCTTTACAACTCCGATGACTGTATAGGTGATCGTAGTTTTCAAGTCCTGGCTCGCATATCGCCACAACCGCTGTCCCAGAGGATCTTCATAGCCGAATTTTTTTACTGCAGTTTCGTTAAGTATTACAGCTAGACTATCAGTGATGAATTCCTTTGAAAAAAAACGCCCTTCCTTCATTTCTATTCCCAATGTCTTGAGATAGTCATAATCGACTTGCCAGCACTGCATATTGACAGAATGCTGATCAGCACTTTTTCCTTCCTGCATGACCGTCTCATCACTGCGACACGATCTCACAGGTAGATAACAACTCGTTGTGAGGCTTTTCACCTCAGGCGTGGCTTCGATGGTGTTCTTGAAGCCCTGGAATTTTTCTTCCAGACCGTATGTATCGTACAGCAGGAAGACCTGTTCTTTATTGAATCCAAGACGTTTGTTGAGAATAAAATTCAGCTGATCATAGATCACGATGGTGCCAATGATCAGCAGCACAGATACAATAAACTGAAAGATCACCAACGCATTACGCAACCATCCGGTGCGGAGACTTGCTTGCAATTTGCCTTTCAATACTTCAATCGGCCTGAAGGAGGAAAGATAAAACGCCGGATAACTCCCTGCCAACAGACCGGTGAATAATGCTCCCACAAGCAATGTGCCAATAAAAACAGGTTGCCGGAAGGGGATGGCGAGTTCCTTCCCCGACAGTTGATTGAAATAAGGCATTGCGATCTCACTGAATACAAGTGCAAGCACAAATGCGATGATACTCATCACCATTGCTTCTGTGAGGAATTGGGCAACAAGATTCTTTTGCATTGAACCCAATACTTTTCTCATGCCCACTTCTTTCGCGCGATTCGCCGAACGGGCGGTGGCGAGATTCATAAAGTTGATGCAGGCGATGAACAGGATAAATAATGCAATGGCACCGAAGATCCATACATAGGAGATCTCACTATTCAGTTCATGCTCTGCGATCAGGCTGGAGTGCAGATGAATGTCGGTGAGTGGCATCAGTGTATATCTCGCCCAGCTTCCTTGTGCTTCAATTTCCTCTACGGTACTACCGATGAACTCACGCACCTGTGGTCCTGCATACTTACGCCACATTGTATTGATATCTGCTTCGATCTTCTGTGGATCATGGTCTGCTTTTGCGACGAGGTATGTCTGAAAATTGTGACTTAACCATACCGTACTCCGCGCTTCTTCAAGACCGGCCATCGATAGCATAAAGTCATAATGGAAGTGAGAAGCCGTGGGAATATCCTCGAAAACACCGGTGACCTGATAAGTCGCGTCATTGTCAAAGATGAGATGCTGGCCCAGCGGATTCACTTCTCCGAAATGTCGACGCGCGGCCGACGCGCTGATCACAAACGTATTCGGCTCTTTCAATTGCTCATTGCTATCGCCGGCAAGAAGTGGAAAGGTAAATACGTCAAACACTTCATGCTCTGCCCAGACAACGCGATCCTCGTTCACATTTTGTGTAGTGCCTTCGCGCCGTACGAGCCAGCTTCCCCAGGTGCGGAAACGGCAAGCGGTTGCGACACCAGGAATCTCTTCACGTAACGCCTGAGCCAATGGTGCCTGAGCAACAGCATAGATCTCCCGCTTTCCTCCGAAGTTGATATCCGAATGCACCCGGTAGATGTGCTCTGCATTCTTATTGAATTTATCATAGCTCAATTCATTCCATATAAAAAGACTGATCAGAATACAGCATGCAACACCTATGGCGAGGCCGAGGACGTTGATGAAGCCATACATCCTCTGCTTCTGAAGACTGCGCCAGGCGATTTTGAGATAGTTGGAGAGCATATAGTCTAAGTTGTTTCTAAGTTGCTTCTAAGTTTGCTTCCGCGCCTGCCGAAGCCTTTGGCGAAGGAGGGGTAAGTTGCTGTTAAGTGGCTAAGTTTCGTCATGAAATTTGATATTTTACACATCTACACAGTTAAACAGCTATTTCTAAGTTGTTACTAAGTGGCTGTTAAGTGGCTGTTAAGTGGCTTGTAAGTTGCTGGTAAGTGGCTAAGTTTCGTCATGAAATTTGATATTTTACACATCTGCACAGTAACATGTGTTTTCTTCTCTCACCTTCTCACCTTCTCACACTCTCACATTCTATGCCATGGCAATAATCCTCTGACAACCAACACTTTGACGAAATAAGGCCAGACAATGAGTGTCCGCTTTCGCACAACAATTTCGAAAAAGTGTCAATGAGCAGTACCGGTTTTAAGGTGCTGGTTTTTCTGAGGGTGGTTTAGGCGAAGCGACGTGATGTGTTTTGTATTGATAGAACGTATAGCCTAAACTCAGGATTCCGCCGATCACAAAGCCAGAGATTGCCCAGGCATCGTCATTGTATGAATCCAGAAGGTCGTCACCAATGATATACAAGAGTATTGCAAGCGCAATGCACAAATAAAGGCTCATGGCAAGTCCACCAAAGATCCATTGCCCTAAAGAAAGTGATGGCATGCGTTTTCGGAACAACATATAATAGAGCATGACAGGAATCCACGTGACCAGGAGTGCTACCATCCATGGATTATTCCCCTCCACATATTCACCCGCGAGAATGAAGATGACCGGTACGAAAGAAAATGCATAGATCAGGAATTCTGTATTGCCGCTTAGCCGCCAGCGCGTGACCATCAGAATCAATGAAATACCTCCAAAGACATAGGAGGCTGTTAGTAGTATTTCATTGATATCACCGATAATGATGTAGGTCATGATCACAAGGCTCAACCAGATCGATGCGAGTACAATCCCTGTCATACGGGACAGTTGAGGTATGTTGATTGTGCGGGACGCACCCTTTTGAGCGGTATCCGATATGGATGGTTTTCTATTCCGAAGCCAGGCCAGATACAGATCTATGGAGAAGCCCAGTCCCAGGATCGCACCAATCACAGATCCTGTCTGAAAATGATTTTGGAGTGTATAGGAATCGTATGGATCTCCGGACATGGCGAGAAGAGAGACAACTACGATTTTCATGAAGAAGTAGATGATCGCAATACTACCGAAGACAACATGCAGAATGTGAAAACCGGCAAGTCGCTTCTTCATCATCCGCAAGATCAGAAACGCAGAAGTCCCAAAGAGAAGAAAACCGAGGACCATTAAGCCATCCCGATAGGCGAGAGTTGCCGCCAGATAAATGATGCTCAATATCAATGGATAGGAATAGAGAATGAGCTCTGTGCTGGTCAGGGTCTTTATTCTGAAACCAAGACATATCAACGTCACACACAAAATCCCTGCCGCCCACATGGTACGATCCAATGTAATCCAGCCGGTAAAAAAGAAAAAGACTGAAAAAAGTGTCCAACCGACGGCAATAATCAGAGGTATATTGGAGGCTGGCTTGACGAGTTGTCCGGAAGTACCGGTTGTGCTCGTCTGAGAAGACTCTTGCCGCACATCTGGTTTCTGTTCTCTCGTTTTTTCTTTGATGTCTTCCCTGCGTAGATCAGATTTAGTGGATGTGTGTGTATCGGAAGATTGATTGTCTGCGACATCTTCATTAATTGGTGCATCCTGCGTCGTTCCCTGCATCCGCTCTTCGCACTTGGCAATTTTATTGTGAATTACTGCATCCTGTTTTATCTGGAATGCTTTACGATACTTATTGTGGGCAGCGCGATAATTGTGATACTGATAGAACAGTTCGTCCGCATCGTTGACGAGTTGTGTAAACAGTACCTGTGTTCTGCAGTGTTCAGCTTCGTTTCTCAATGCCAGATCATCTGGGTATTTCTGCAGTAAAATTTCATATTCATACAAAGCATCCTGCAGCTTACCCTGGTGGAAGAGCATGGACGGCTTGCGTTTAAGTTTTTCAACAGAGAATGAAGGATTGCGTGCAATGAAAAACTGTGATGGAGGGATATTGAGTTGGCTTTTGGAAATCGGATGTGGAAAATTCCTTTGCTGCAGTTGGAAACGCGCATGATCATAAAGATCATCCAGCGCAAGCATCTCATTCGTATTGTCGATGCCATGGCTCAGGATATCCAGCAATACACCGGTGAAAAATGTATTTCTTCCATTCTTATCAAAATACGATACTTCATCACCCGGTGATGAACTCAGAGTATATGTTCCCTTCACGTCAATGTCTGCAAATAATGTGTCACTGCCTTGTGTAGCGATACCACTATGACAGGCATCCAGAATCAGGATCTTTTGGCTTGCCGTAGAAGACTTTAAGATCGCTTTCTGAATGAAGTCAAGATCAATTCCTCCGAGGATGTAGTCATCAATGCGTTTTGTATTCCGCGCTACGAGGTAAAGCTTCTTGACATCTGTACGATGACCATGTCCGGTGTAGTACACGATGAATGTTTCCATCCCGGGCCGACGACTATTCCTGAGCAGGAGCTCTTCGATTTCTGTATTGGACTTGTTATGTGCAACAGTCACATTTTCCGGTGGCAATCCAATATGCCGTTTATCGGTCAAAAGCCGATACAGATCTTCAAGATTGCCCTGCACAGGGGGTATCGGAGTGAAGTTACCTTCAAATTCACTTGACCCAATCAATATTGCATATGTCCTGTCAGTATCGATGGCATAATTTACGTTGTCATATACTTTTGTTTCGCCGGTACTACTCTGCGAGAAATGCACTCTTGCATCACTTGTTTTGAGTGTGGATAATACTTCGAGCTTGGGTGTATTTGGATTATGTTTTGCATTCAACCAGCTTGTGATCCTGGGCCTCAAAACTCTGTTGTATAATTCATGGATTGATTCACCGGCAATCGCTTCTATGAGCCCTGAGATAATAATACCTGAGACTGTGCCGGCTACCATCTGTCCTTCTAGAGGCGGAAGTACTTTCAGATTTACATTCAGATCAGGCATTTGTTCCTGAAGAAAATTCCGCAGTTCATAGATGTCCTGAGTTGCGTCTGAAGACTGGAATTCGATTTCGAGTTGCATTGGTCGTAGAATGAACGATCCGTGAAATTTGACTTCTGAAAATAGTGAATCTCCGGAAGTTCGGGCTGACCACTGAGAATTGCTCAGTGCTTTTCATCACATGAAGATGTGATCTGGAGATAAAAGACAAATCCTACCTTGGCGATCTAAACTTTAGAACTATGAAAAAACTTCTTTTCCTGCTCCTGCTTGTTCCTATACTGGGAATGAGCCAAACCAAGAATGTCGTAAGCACATTTCGGGCCTTTCCCAAAGTGGACAAAGTGCTTGAATTTGAGGCTGCTTTAGCCGCTCACGCACAGAAATACCACACTGGAGACTGGAGGTGGCGGGTATTCGAAATTTCCTCAGGACCTGATTACGGGGGATATCACATTACAGAAGGTCCTACCAGTTGGACTGCTTTTGATACCCGTGGCAACCTGGGAACCGAACACAATAACGACTGGAACAGAAAGGTGGCGATCTATCTCACAGACAAACAAAGTACGAACGGTTATTTTGCGTTCCAGGATTCTCTCAGCACGGTAGGTATTTCGGATTATGCAGATAATATCATCATCAATCACATCTACCCAAAACCAGGCATGGTATTACAGACCGGTGAAATGATAGGGAAACAAAGAAAAGTATGGGCCGCCGGAAATGAAAGTGTTGCTGTGTATACTGCAGTGAACTCAGGACCACAATCATTTGCTGTTGTCACCCGGCTAAAAGGCGGATTGAAGGAATTGGAGCCTGGGTATCGTGCACCATTCCCCCAAAGATTCGATGCCGTAAACGGTGAAGGTGCATGGGGCTATTATCTGGAAGATTATGCCAAGTATGTCGAAAGCCGCTGGAGTGAAATGCTCTCTCTTCGGGCCGATCTGAGTTCGAAGTAAGGATTTCAATAAAAGCACCTCTGGAATTCGTAAGATCAGTTGATCAACGACTTTTTTAGAGGTACTTTTAATTTGGCTTCGTCTAGCGTGGTGGTGGTGGATCGTCTGATGCGCGACATCCATCGACATCCGGATGAATGGTCCAACGATGTTTCTCTAACCCCTGTTGGTCACGCGTATTTGGATTGTGTGCGTCATGCATCATCCGGCAATATTTCTCACGCATCCATGTTGCACGTTTTGCAAATTTTTCAGAATTCAGCCCCTCTCGCATATCCTTTGGATGCAGTGTAATAATGTCCGGTGGCATATCATCGGTGTCTGCAGGAACAATTCCGCCTTCCGGGAAATTGGGATCCCATTCAAGGTATTGACTGGACTCATCTTTATTGAGCTTGGCAACGGTGATCAGGGGATGAAATTCATTCCATCCTTCATGGAACCCGTCATAGACATGTTCACCATATACAATAACCTTATCACCGGCGACAATAGGGCCCAGCGCGCTATCACCGACATTCGCATCTTCTACATCTCCTTTACTCGCTTCGAAGATAATTGCCATGATGCCTGCAGCAATCGCTCCACCTGCAGCCGTTGACAATGCCCAAATTAAAAGTCCGATCAGGATACCCAGGAGACACAACCATGGTCCGAGTGCGCATAGCGCACCCGCAACAGCCAGACCCGCAGCTGCGCCGGCAGCAGAAGCTGCACCGAGTACAAGTCCCATTACCCACGCCCATTCTTTCATACGTACCCAAAACGCACCCTCTGCTTCACAATGGAGCGCAGCAGCTTCCTCTTTTGTATTATCATACGGGAGGTTTCCGCTTTGCGTTACTGACACCAGAAGTTCCTGACCCATCAAACCATCCTTGTGAATGTAGTTCTTAGGTTGCGCATCCTGCTCTGCGGTAGTGAAACCAGCTCCGCCGATCTTGTCCGCCTTCCGGTGTGGCATCAGGATGACATTAAAAAATTCGTCGTTATCAAAATTACCCAGCCCGCCATGATGCGGATCGTCGTTGACAACACCAACTGCGCACTTCATTCCGGTAAGGCAAACAAGTCGTTGATACAACCACAAATCTGCAACCGTTGCGATGGCGGAGATAAATCCTATCGCCATTGCTATTGCACCGACAACCCACAAGCCAGCAGCCCATGAGAGGATCGCAGCTATACCCCCCGGACCTGCTGCTCCAAGTACAATTGCAAATAAATCATCAATGTGAAATGGTTTTTTACCCGTCGAGAGGTAGTTATAGCACTGCGTATATTTTTTGAATGCCATGATTTCCTGAGTTTAATGCTGAATATAAAGTGTAACCCCACCGATAAACTGTCTGGGCGCTTTTTCAGATTCCGTTTCTCCAAACACATTGACATTAAATGCTTTCCGGCCAGTGAATCCGGGGACTTTAGATTCGATAGCCACTTTTACAATAATCTCTTCATTGGCTTCCGGAATTTGTTTTTCTGGTTCTACGTCGATCTTCCATTTGGCGGTCCATGTTCCGAACTTTCCATAACCCTGTGTTGTCAACGCAGTATCCCATCTCTCCCGGCTTTCACGTAATCGGGTTTTGGGTTTAGACCGATCATTTTTCACTTCAGTGCACGGATTTCGCTCCGGAAGGGTGTAATCGTCAACCTCGTAGATGAATCTACGCCGCACAGAAGCATTGTTCTTGACTTTGAACTCAAACCTTGCAGGTGAGTGTATCACCCCGACATTGGTATTCTCCTGGCCGATATTGTTATTGGGATTAGCATCGTCCGGCCAATCAAGTCGTGCCTGCAGGCAATAATGTCCGGGAGTGGTTGGTGTAGTCCACTTAAAAGATGCAAACGCCGGGCATTGCGATGTTGCCTTCGCGCCAAGATCAATGATCTTCTTACCTAAATACGTACCTGCTGGCCCAGCCCCGAAACCAAAGTAGATCAGATGTACGGGAAGCCCCGGTGCCGGAGCGTCGTAAGAATTATTCCAAACACGCACCCGTACTTCATAGTCTGTATTCATTTCCAGAAGCTCAGACGAAACCGGTACATGCGATTTAAAAAGTTGAATGTCCGGGTTGTCCCATGTCACTGAGAGTCCCATGCTCATCAGCCATTGTTGACTATACAGCATTGGATCGGCTCTCTTGTGGACTTCTGGAGGAAGGTCAATTTCGTTCCTGCACTTTGGACGTGGTCTAAGGCAGCGCAGACCGTGCCGGAAAATAAACCGGATGAGAAGCCAGAGCTGCATTGGCAGCTTCAGGAGCAATATGACGAGATCCGGTAAATGCTTGAAAAACTCAATAAGCCCGATGAAAATCTTTTCTAAATACTTCATTGCCAAGTCTTCGTTGTTGCTATAAAACTAAGGACAATAAAGGCGACGTGCAAGAAAATCTTCGCATTTGGTGTGACCCGTTATTGAGACAAAAAGAACCAGCGCAGAAACCGGGTATCAAATCATGTCTTCTTATATCTCGCTTCTTCTTCCTGCACCGTATCAGACGAAAGCTCCCTCCAGGAATATCTGGCCGACCATTTGTGTCTCTGCCCTTCTGCAGTATCTGCAATCATTTCGCCAAGCATAGGCCCCATCTTGAATGCATGTCCGCTACCGCCAGTGGCAACAGTAAGATGTTTTATTTCAGGGTGCTGGTCAATCCAGAAATGCCCGTCCAATGTATCCGTATAGCAACAAAGTCTTGTGTACACGAGTGGTGCTTCTGCGAGAGATGGAATAGAAATTTTCAAAAAATCACGGAGATGCTTTTCATGATCAGCAGTCACGATCCGCTCATCTTTCTCCGGATTTATTGATGTCCCGACACCATGGTTCGCCACTTTCACCACCTGGGCAAGCGGATGATAGGGGAAGCCATACCAACCGCTGT
>DATDQA010000201.1:0-9819 GCA_035292505.1 Saprospiraceae bacterium
AGACTACCTGTACTCGTACCGCAGAAAATATCATAGTGCCTTCCAAGATCACAGATGAGATACTCACTCACACCACCGGCAAACGCGCCTTTGCTTGCCCCACCGGAAATTACAAGTGCTCGCATAAGAAATGGTAAAATCGGGGAAATAGAGGAAATGGAGAAACCGGTAAAATCGATGAAACCCAGGAAACAGCAGAAGCCGGATAAAATAGGATAAGAATTCGTATCGGTGGACCTATGTGTCCGCCCTGCATGTCATAATACCCATGTGTCCTGCATGCTATAATTCGTGTGTTCACCCACATGTGCAATGTTACCTTGAATCAGCGAAATGATAAAACCGGTAAAATCGGGAAAGCCGACTTTAGCAGCGAACAGCAATTAGCGATCTGTTATCAGTAAATAGTCAACCCTGAAGCGCTTACTGCGCTCAACTTTAGGACAAGCAGCCAACTGCAAACCCTGAAGGACTCGTTTCAGTCGCCTTTATGGCAAGCCCTGCAGTGCAATTCTACAGGGCAAGCAGCCAATAACGGACATCCCTGACCGAACGAGGAGAGCATCGGGACAGCTGTTTTCACGTATTTTTGCCAGCCTCGATGTCATCCAAATGCAGAAAGAACGCAAAGACAAAAGTTTTATCAAAAAGCCGATATACCCGGGAGGAAATGCCGCTATGCGTAATCTGATCCGGGAGAATCTCGTCTATCCACAAGAAGCATTACAGAAAGGTATTGTGGGTACCGTAAGTCTGAAATATACAATTGATCATAAGGGTAATGTGACAGACACGCACATCATTGCAGGACTCGGTTATGGTTGTGATGAGGAAGCTGAGCGTCTTGTGCGTTTATTTAAATTTGAAGTGCCAAAAACGCGTGGTGTGAAGGTGACATTTCACAAAGAGATTCATGTGCATTTCAGATTACCGAAGAAAAAGCCACTTCCACAAAAACCCATTGCACAATATGTGTACAGCCCTGTATCCACATCATCGAAGCCTGTTGAAAGAGGGTATAGCTACACACTTACAATCACCCCATCTGACAACGCAAAAAAATCTGATGATACCTCAGGAAAGAGAACTATAGACGAGACGTCCAAGTAAGAGCATCGCTTGCACGGGAGCCCGCATCAATAAGCGAAGCATGTTTATATGCTGAGACCTGAGAATGTCCAGGCGTGAGGGAACGACAAGGTCCTTTTCTTTTAAGGCATAGGTGCATACTTTGTTTGTAATGTTTTTTACTGCAAACTTACCGAGTGAAATGACCTGAAACTCAGGTTGGTTGCGTATTTGTGCATAGACAATATCTGAGAAAACCACGGAACCCGGAACGCCTAATGTCTGGATACGGGCGGCAAGATTTACGCTGGCTCCGGAAACATCTTCCATTTCATCCAATACCTCGCCTACATGCAGGCCCATGCGTACCTTTCCCCTTCCCAATGCCTGGAACTCCCTTTGCATGGCACGCGCACAGCGTACTGCGTCAAGAGTGCACCCGAATAGACTGATACTGCCATGACCATAGTAGTTGACGATACGACCCCCGAAGACTTCATGATGTGCGATCAAAACGTTGTGATATAGCTTTCGCCACTGAAGTGCGGTCTGGTCGGTTGCCTCTATGCCTGGATTTATGCCATGCACATCAGTAAACAGAATAGCCGCAAGATGACGTTTGTGCGAGTTCATGATTTGAGAGATTCTGGAGGTCATGCACTCCTTTGTGTATAGAGAGATACCTCATGTTACCCCTTCAGGAGTCAAAAGTTTCCGGTTAAAATGAGGTTACAAAAGGTTGAGGCGTAAATCCCGGAATGATATGTAATCCAATTCTGGCCTTGTCCTGGACACAATATCACTCTGAACTCAAACCCAAAGCCTGTGGATTAAGACCTCCTGATGACTATTCTAATTTCGACGAAATTAGAATAGTCATAATATATGTAAAAGCCTTGTTTACAAGTCTTTCAGAAAAAGTCCAAAATCCAAAATGGCAAATCAGCCACTTGCTACCTATTTGGGAGGGACAGCTTCCCCCTTCCTGCGACTAAAAATCTTTTTGACTAGCCACCAAACGGCTATAATCAATACAAGGAAAGGCCATAGCCGAATCACAAGAAGAGTAAAAGTTACAAACCCATACCATCCGCCGGAAAGCGATTCCTTCAGGCGCTCAAGGAAATTGATACTCCTGTCAGGTTTGTAGACAAAGTCTTTTGTCTGTATCAGGCTGAGTTCTAAAGTGCTGAGCTCTACCTGGTCGGAGAGGTATCTCAATCTACCCTCCACGCTTTCGAGCTCTTCTTCAATCTGCCGGATTTGTTCTGTCACTTTCAGGACATCCTCTGTTGTTCGTGCGTTTTTGAGGAGTTGCCTGTACTGTGCGAGGTAGCTACGCTTATTTTCCATTCTTGTCTCAAGATCGATATACTCTTCTGTGATATCCCTCGCATCGATCGACTTTGAGGTCACACTTCCATCTATGGTTTCAAGATCCCGGACGAGGGAATCAAGACTCACTGCAGGGACTCTGATTCTGATATAATAGGTCGCCTGGTAATCGTTGTTTTCATACTGTTCCCCCGAAGTACGGGCGCGATATTTTAAAAGCACAGCATCCACAAACAGTTTTGCCTTTGCTACGTCTTTAACGTTCACACTCATTCTCCCATCCCGGATGATCTTCGTCTCAACGGCATCCGTCCGGGTACTTTCACTATCACTATAAGATCCTTCTCTTTGATCCATGGAGGGCACTGCAGCTTTACCGCCGGTGACTTCATATTGAGAAGAGTCACCACCACCACATGATGAGCAGGCAAGAGCGCAGTAAAAGAGCGAAAAGAGGATGATAAATTTCATTTTTATGTCATTTTAGTTGAAGGGTAAATGGTATGAAACACTGGACACTGCTTCAGAAATGAAATTAAATATTGAATGAAGTGAATATTTCATGGTTCGAAAAATTGTCATCAGATTCATCCACTGCGCTCATGCATGCATTGCAATCTGTCTGAGGATACCGGGAAGTGAGTAAACATCCTCTTCACGCGTCCTGAAATTCACAAAGCATGCGCGTAAGAGAAACCTGCCGTTTATGAATGCATTCGTGAGAAACGCTCTTCCACTATTCTGCAATGCGACCATGATGCGTACATTGAGTTCATTGAGCTCTGATTCACTCATATTACGATCACTGGGTTTATACCGAAATGTTGTAATGCTAAGGTTGACCTGAAATGGCTCGAAATCTTCCGCTTCACGCACGAGATGATGGAGCAGTTGTGCCATTTCAATATCATGACGGATCATCGACTGCATCCCCTCTCTGCCAGCCTGCAGAAACCCTGTCCAGACTTTCAGCGCTCTGAAGCCCCGGGAATTTTGCATGCCGTATTCATAGAAATTGATTCCGGGCGCATCTTCGTATTCTTCGAAATAATAGTATGGAGGTATGTAACTAAATGTATCCGTGAGACGCGAAGATTCACGGACAAGGATGCAACCTGCTTCCTGCGGACAGTAAAACCACTTGTGAGGATCCAGGGCAATGGAATCAGCCATTGATATCCCTTCAAATTTATCTTTCAACTCTGGAAGTCCTGCAGCAGGACCTCCATAGGCACCATCGATATGATACCAGAGATGATATTTTTTGCACAGCTCCCCAATTCCTGTTAAATCATCGACTACACCTGTACTCACCGTCCCTGCAGTGGCTACGACTAGAAAAGGTAGAAAACCCTTTGATGCATCACTCTTGATTGCATCCTCCAATGCCTGCAGATCCATGCGCAATGTGTCATCCGTACGAATCCAGGAGATAGATTGAGTACCAAGTCCAAACAGATCAGCAGCTTTTTGCACCCAGGTATGCGTCTCTTTAGAACAATACACGCGCAAGGGACCGTTTCCCGCTGAGACACCAGCTTCACGGATATTCCAGGTCGCTTGTGCTCTTCGCGCGACAAGGAATCCCACATAGTTTGCCATCGCTCCACCGCTCACCAGGATGCCACCAGCAGTATTTGGATATCCAATGAATTCTGCGATCCACTGAATCGCTTGTTTCTCGATTTCCGTAGCCATTGGTGATAAACTCCATCCTCCGACATTGGGATTCACACTTGCCGCCAGCATATCAGAGAGCACGCCGATTTGAGTACCCGCACCAATGATATATCCCCAGAAACGGGGATGACCTGAGAAAAGCGAATGTTCCATGACGAGTTCCAGAGCATTCTCAAGAATTTCTGTTGCTGGAAGCCCTTTTTCCGGCAGACTGCGTACGCCCAATGCATCACGCACCTGTCCGGGTGTCTCTCCTGGTGTCACAGGTTTCTGATCGATAGAAGCGAAATGCTCTGCGATCTGGTCAACAAGCCAATAACCTGCATTCACGAATTCTTCACGAGACATCACCAGGGGAATATCTTTTTCTTTGTGCTGTACCTGCTGATCCATTCTACCGGAATTTGTTGTAAGAGTTAAATTTAAGGATTCAATTAACCAAGGCAAATTTTACGCGGATCGTATGGACTTCACTACTTGTGATAGTGCAAGTTTTGTCAAATTCAATAATAAACCCGGACGTATGATAAGATATCCCGCAATACCAACAAACTTTGCTGGCATGGCAAATTTACCAAGCCTGCGAAATGGCGCAAAGAATCTTCCGGCTCCGACACGGCGCGTGAGAATATAACATTGCGCAATCAAATCTTTCGAGCCATAAAAATTGTGATCAATGCATTTTTGCAGGTATCGCTTTCGATACTCCATGACATGTGGGTTGGTCAGCACGCTGTTGCGGCCATGCACTCCGCGCTTTGCGACAATACGCGACAGATCACCTCCGTACAATTTGTGCGTAGCTGCGAATCTGAGGATGAAGTCGCTGTCTTCGCTCATGACAAGGCTTGTATCCATCAGGTCTTCCGGATCCAAGGCGCTTCTTTTGAGCGTCAATGCATTCAGATGAATGTGGCCATGCTTGCCGCGTGCAAGGATGCGAAACAGGTCATCAGGAGGAGCAGGGATCGTAATGTTCGTATTTTCAAAATGCGACCGGTCCGGAAGCTGACTCCTCAGCCCGGGATCATGATAATGTACTCCAATCATCTCATGTACGCCATCAGCATCAGGATGTTTTTCAAAGACTCTCTTTGTGACTTCAAACCTGCCATTTTCATAGGTATCGTCGGCATCCAAAAATGCGATGAAGGGCATCGTTGTATTACGGATACCAAGATTCCGTGAGGAAGCGACTCCGTAGTTGGCTCTGCCAGGATGGTTCATAAGGCGAACCCGTGGGTCACTTGCCAGCCGCTGACAGATCTCATACGAACCATCCCGTGATCCATCTTCTATCAGGAGCACTTCTATCGCTTCGGGTTGAGAAAGCACGGAAGCGACCGCGGTCTCCACGAAAGATGCTGCATTGTATACCGGGATGATGACAGATACTTGCATGTACTTGATGTCTCGTTTGCGTCCGCTAAACGAAGATCATGCGGAACAACAAAAGAGGGTGACTTATCAGATAAATACCGGTTGCGAGATAGATAGCCGGACGTGAGAGTGCTCCCAATCTGCGCAGTCTCCCATGCCATCCCCAGCTCACATACCGTGCGACCAGATACAATTTCGAATAAATATCCCTTGAACCATAGAAGTCATGTGCAATGCATTTATATAAAAATCGACGTTGATAGTGAATCGCCTCAGTCGAATTCAATACGCTATTGCCGCCATGGACTCGTCGCATGGCGACCAAATGCGATGGTTCCCCGGAGTAGAGTGCATACCGGTTCGCAAGTCGTAAGATCCAATCGGAGTCCTCACATTGCTTGAGAGACGTATCGAATGTCAGGAGTTCATCTCGATCCTTATTCACGATGACTAATCCGTTGAGATGAATGTGTCCATACTTGCCAGTAGATAGCGCCGAAAACAACCTTTCAGGAGGTACCTTTTTTATCAGCCCTGTATGCTCTGAACCCATACGACGGAGATGCAATTCCGTGAACGATGTATCCGAATACAGGGCGCCAATGGTTTCATATACCCCGTCAGCATCCGGATGTGCATTGAGGACTTTCTGCGTGGTGGTGAAACGTGAAGGAAGGTAGAAGTCATCCACATCCAGGAATGCAATGTAATCTTCAGCTGCCCGCTGTAACCCCAGGTTGCGCGTTGCGCCGGCGCCGAGGTTTTGATGACCCGGATGGAACAAGAGTTTCACCCGATGATCGATACCAGCCAGTCGCTGACAGATTGCATACGAGCCATCGGTAGAGCCATCGTCAATCAACAGGACTTCCCCGGTCTCAGCCTGGTCCAATGCCGAAAGAACAGCTTCCTCCACAAATCGTGCAGCATTGAAGACCGGAATGATCACTGAAACACGCATCGTATTTCTATTGATAGTGCAATGATAGGAGATCTCGGTGCAGAAACAAAAAAGACCATCCCGGTTTGATCCGTGATGGTCTCCTCACATATAGTCATTGAATACAGTCGTCAGAGCATGCCGAGCTTCGTCTTGATCTTACTGGTGACATCCATACTCTCATCGGCATAGAGTAAAATCCCTGCACTTGAATCAAAAATATACATATAGGATTCCTGTTCTGCAAGTTCTTTGATAGCAGCATTTACACGGTCCAGGATAGGCTGTAACAGCGTCTCACGTTTCTCAAGGATCTGACGTTGCATATCCTGTTCATACTTCCCAAGATTAGCTTCTTCCTCTTTGAGTTTCTGTGCTTCCACTTCAAGGTCCTTTGGAGCGATGCCGCCCTCGTTGTGTCGACGTTCGAGATCAGCATATTTAGTTTGAAATTCTTCAAGCATTTTCTGACCTCTCGCCTGGAGTTGTTTTTGCAGGGTCTCGAGGTTCGCCTCCGCCTCTTTGACTTCAGGCATTTCCTGAAGGAGTGCAGCAGAATTGAGATAGCCAAATTTCTGTGCTTGCAGGGTCAAGCCTGAGGCAAGAATTGCGCTAAACAATAATGCAAATTTCAATGTGTGCATGTTCATTTCTTGGTTTTACATAAAAGCGTGCAAAGATATTATTCTCCGCTGATTAGTTACCAGTCAGCTTTCGGATCAGGTCACTGGTTTTATCATATTCTTCATTGGAATAAATCAATCCGCCGGTACCGCCCTTATCAAAAATAAAGTCATATCCTCTTTCTTCAGCATAATCTTCAATCGCTCCATAGACACGATCCTGAATCGGTCGTACCATATCCTGGCGTTTTTGGAACAACTTACCCTCCGGACCAAATCGATCTTTTTCCATCTGACGAAGCAGCTTTTCAGACTCCACAATCTCATCTTCTTTCGCTTTACGCGCTTCTGCGCTGAGTAAGACATGCTCTGCCTGAAACTTATTGTACATCGTCTTGATCTTATCATATTCCTGTGCGATTTCCTGACGCCATTCGGCTGTTACGCGGTCGAGCTCTTTTTGGGCTGTCTGATAGTCGTCCAGACTTTCCAAAATTGCCTGGATATCGACAACTGCCACGCGTTGTGCAGACGCAGTGCCGAGGGTGCAGAGTCCGATGATGCATGCGAGGACAAAATTTCTGTTCCGTTTCATTTTCATGTTTTTGAAGTGCTTTTTCTGAAATGCCAAAATTACCACATTTATTACCTGTACTTGCGCAGATAGACGCTCTCATCATGCATATAGTTTCAGTCATTCACAGGGGTTTAGGCCTGCTGTTACACTTCTAAGTGCACGGAATGAAACACTTACACATTACTTGTATACATATGCATGAGTTTGATTAACTGATATTTAACGGAAGCCTTAATGCAATTAACAGCTTTGAAATACAAGGGGCCTTAGGAAGGGAAGGGTGCTGATTGTCGCAGGCGGTTAATTTTGCGGCACACTACGCGATGCACACAAGTTTTGAGATTACCGGGGAGCCCTTGAATCTGCAGGATATCGGGCAAATTCTCATCAAGGGAAATACAATCGGAATATCTGCCACTTGCATGGACCGGATCCAGGCCTGCCGCGACTTCCTGGAAAAGGCGATACAGTTGGAAGGCAAGACATGGTATGGAATCAATACTGGTTTCGGATCTCTTTACAATGTTGGTATTTCTCCGGATGCCACAGAACGTCTGCAGCTCAATCTCATTCGCTCACACGCAGCTGGCGCAGGACCATTGGTGCCCTATGAAATCTCACGCCTTGTCCTTTTCCTCAAGATCTTCAGTTTTTGCCCGGGCAATTCCGGTGTACGGGTAAGTCTTGTGGACAAACTCATAGAATTCTTCAACGCAGGATTGGCTCCGGCCATGTATCAGTTTGGTTCATTGGGTGCATCGGGCGACCTGGCGCCGCTCGCACATCTTGGATTGACTGTCATAGGTGAAGGGGAATTCGTCACAGAAGATAATCATGTCATACCTGCGGCGAAGCAACTGGAAGCACTGCGGATTTCACCCATCAGTCTGCAAGCAAAAGAAGGACTTGCGCTGATCAATGGTACACAGTTCTCGGTTGCATATAGTGTATGGGCACTTCAGAAATCATTGCATCTGTTTGATCTGGCTAATCTCTGTGCAGCTCTATCATTTGATGCATTCAATGGAAATCCTGAACCTTTTGATGCCCGCATTCAGCTCATCAGACCACATGCAGGACAGATCCACGCTGCAGCCGAAATGCGTCGATTACTAGAGGGAAGTGAAATTGCCGCATATGGAGAAAAACACCTGCAGGATCCTTATGCATTTCGTTGTGTGCCACAAGTGCATGGTGCATCATGGGACGTGATTGCCCATTGTATCAAAGTCATCGAAACGGAAGTGAATTCTGTGACTGACAATCCTTTGATCTTTCCTGACACGAAAGATGTATTATCCGGTGGAAATTTTCATGGTCAGCCCATTGCACTTGCGATGGATTATCTCGGCCTCGCTCTTGCTGAGCTTGGAAGCATCTCCGAACGTCGGACGTACCAGTTGCTATGTGGTCAACGTGGACTTCCTGATTACCTGACGTTGGAAGCGGGTGTTCAATCCGGATTGATGATCGCGCAATACACCGCAGCTTCAATAGTGAATCGCAATAAATTACTCTGTACTCCTGCCTCCATAGATTCCATTCCTTCGAGTAAAGGACAAGAGGATCATGTAAGCATGTCCGCAAATGCAGCAAGTAAACTCTATGAGCTCTGCGATAATGTGCATACCATTCTCTCGATCGAATTTCTGACTGCAATACGTGCGTTGGATTTCCGTAAACCGGAGAAAACATCCCCGCAACTTGAACTTATCCGTGACGCATTTCTGCAGATTGTTCCAGCGCATGACGACGATCAGATACTACAGACATTGATAAGCAAGACGAGAGAGTATACTGCGGCGTTGCGGATGTGAAAAAGGGAATGGCTAAGCAGGTCTTTGAAATTGAGGAAACTTGGTGGAAGGGGATACCTACAAGATATGGAAGGCTCTTCTGCCCCCAACCCCTAGCGCCTCCGCAGAGCAACTTCAGCGCTCGCGGAAAGGGGAGAACCAGCCCACGGCACATCAAATGATACAACGATGCGGGAGGGTCGTCCCTTTAGGGATTGAGGGAGCGAGTGGATAAGTTTGCTATACACGAAATCTAATAAGACTATACTGATCACCGATCAGCAATTACCATGAGTTGAATGGTTACCTTTGATTGCACCCTCCAAATGAGCACGTGAGTAACCTGGACAAGACGCACTTTGATAAAGTATTTGAGGAAGAATTGCTTCCGCACGCGAATGCCCTCAAGACTTTTGCTTT
>DATDQA010000202.1:0-37461 GCA_035292505.1 Saprospiraceae bacterium
TTTCATCCTGAACTCAAGAGCAGGGTAGAACGTCCACATCCTTTGTTTGTCTCCTTTGTCAGAGCATGTTTAAAACATACTACAGGTGAGTATGAGACGCAGACATCACATGTGAAGGCGAATGCTTGAAAAAAATGTCGGGGAAGGAATCAAATCCCATCCCTCCGAGCTCCGTCACCATAAAGCGCAAATGATGATCTGACCACCATGGAAATACAGATTTGTAATAAAATTGTCCATGCGTAAACTCACAATGCCGGAGCTTGGCAGACAATCACGTGAGCAGTTTGTCAGTACTCAGAAGAAACCGATCATCCTTGTTCTCGACAATATCCGTTCTGGCCTGAATGTAGGTTCGATTTTCAGAACGGCCGATGCTTTTGCCCTAGAGAAAGTCATTCTTTGCGGCATCACTCCTCAGCCGCCACATCGTGAAATCCTGAAAACGGCTCTTGGCGCCACGGATTCAGTGCTGTGGGAATACTTGCCTGATTGTCGGGATGCCATTCGTATCCTCAAAGAAGGTGGTTATCAGGTTTGGCCTGTGGAACAAACAGATCGCAGCCGCTCACTTGATTCCATACCCTGGAATACGGGAGCTGGTTATGCATTCATTTTTGGGAATGAAGTGGATGGGGTGAGCGATGCAGTACTGCAATTGCTGGAGGAGAGTATTGAGATACCACAATTTGGTACCAAGCATTCTTTGAATGTGGCAGTGAGTGTCGGCATTGTGATCTGGCATTGCATTTCGGCGATGGAGTAATTGTGTGTATTCTGGAATAATGACTCTGTGAGATAAGTGCTAAGTTTACTTTAGAATGAAAGAGATCACGAGACTTTTATTTTTATCACTATTCCTGACTTTGACTTTATCAGAGTTAGCTACGGCACAGTTTGGTCTTGGAGGGAGATACTCTGCGATACAGGATGGTTACTGGCAGGAGGAGGTTTTCAATGGTAACTATGATGATCAGCTCGCTTCCGTATACGCGATGTACTGGTTCAGATTAAAAAACAAGCGTATCGAGTTTTTACCGGAGGTTGGGTATTATCATTCCTTTAGCACAGCCTCCATTCAAGCAGGACCATTTGATAGCCAAAGTGCGTTTTATGTTCAATTCAATGCCGACGTCTATTTTTTTGACTTAGGAAGTGATTGCAATTGCCCTACGTTTTCCAAACAAGGCGGTTACCTGAAACGTGGGTTGTTTGCAGAGATCAGTCCCGGCATCGAATTCCGCAAATTGTCTGTCGAGGACCTTGATGACAATTTAGAAACAGTAACACGTGATTTCAATAAAACCGTACCTAAGGTATACGCAGGGTTAGGTTTTGATTTCGGAATATCTGATCTGCTGACCATCACACCTACTGCGGGCATCACATACCTGATGAATGCATACTGGGATGGATTCGATGTCTATTTTAATACGGGGGGATCCTCGAATGTGTTAGGCAGCGATCGTGAGTGGCGGAGCAACATTGGGCTGAGGCTGCTCTTTCGCCCGGATTATATCCGCAAGAGAAGGTAATTCCGGTTTCTGGTTGTATCAGGCAACTCACATACGCAGAGCCATTGATTGAGCGTTTTGTAATATCAAAAATTGCCCGGTCATGCAAAGTGTTACCAAAAGGAATTACTCAATCTGCTTTGCTCTTCACATCTGTGTCATAATGATTGGCATTCCTCAAAGTTGTTCTTCTCAATTCGGTATCGGAGGCAGATTCACTATGATTCAGGATGGGTACTGGCATGAGGTGTTTGCCCTGCGCAATGCAGAGTATAGCGACCAGCTGGCATCCATCTCCGGATTGTATTGGTTCAGGTTGAAGAAAAAGAGAGTGGAGTTTCTGCCCGAGATCGGGTATTACAATTCTATAAACAACAATGTAGGGACAGGGCCTCCAAATAATATGCGGGCGTTTTTCCTGCAATTCAATACAGACATCTATTTTCTTGACTTTGGAAGTGATTGCAACTGCCCCACCTTTTCCAAGGAAAGTGATTTCTTCAAGAGAGGTCTCTTTCTCGAGATCAGTCCTGGTGTTGAATTGGGAAAACTGGGAATTGATTACATCGAAGACACTCAGCTCGCAATACGAGAATTCAAGCATAGGGTCTTAAAGCTTTATGCAGGGCTGGGTTTTGATATCGGGTTGTCCGATCTGGTGACAGTGACGGCTATTGCCGGATTCAGTTTTCTGCAAGGCACGGCATGGGATGGTGTGGAAGAATTCCTTGAGGTCGATGCAGGGTCATTGGATCAAACGAAGAGAAATCAGGATGTGGCAATGAATGCAGGCGTTCGTATCCTCTTGCGTCCGGATTATATCCGCAAAAGACGATGACATTTGGACATGTTGTAGAAACCTTACTTTAGCCACTACAACATCAGTTTTATCGATCCTCAAGACATCATAACCCGTATCCGCAATAGAGATCAACGCGGTCTTTCAGTCCTGTATGAACAATACAGCGATGCTCTGTTTGGAATTATCCTCCGTACAGTTGGCGATAAAGGGCACGCAGAAGATATCCTTCAGCAGACATTCGTGAAGATCTGGAATGCCATCGATCAGTACGATGAAGGCAGGGGAGCGCTGTTTACCTGGATGAGTACCATCGCGCGCAATCTTGCTCTTGACATGCGTCGGCTCAAATCCTTCGAAGTCCGTGCTAAAACCGATGACGTTCAGACAATCGTATATAGCAGTAATACCATATCAAACCCTGCTGGTAGTGAAGCAATAGATACCGCAAGGCTTCTGGCGACGATGGATGAAAAATATCGCATTGTATTGGAAATGATGTATTTACAAGGTTACACCCAGGCTGAAATTGCGGAGAAGCTCGATATGCCTCTGGGAACAGTTAAGACGCGCGTCAAGAAAGCAATTGACATCCTCCGTGAAGCACTTCAGGATGAAAAATCTTTGTTTATCGGCGGGGTAAGCATTCTTGTTTTGATCGGTTTATATAAAAGTATTATGGAAATATTCGCACAGTGACAGTAGAGGAAATCAGGGCATCGGGACTTTTAGAGCTTTATGTGCTCGGCCAACTCACAGTACGCGAGCAAGAGTTGGTATGGGAGCATCTTGTCGCTTTTCCGGCTTTGAAAAAAGATCTACAAGAAATTGAAAGGGCTGCTGAAAATTTCGCTCAGGCCGCAGCGCTACAGGCCCCGGCTTCATTGAAACAACGCATCCTGGATGAAATCGGCAATACAACAAGTCTTCCAGTTAAGCCTGTAGAGCGGAATAGCGGATGGCGTATTGCCGCCATTATTGCAACACTTATTGCACTTGGGCTATTCTTCCTGTTACTTCAGAAGAGCCGGCAACTCACCGTGATCGAAGGTAGACTCGAGATCGTCATAGATTCCTGCAACCAGCAGAATCAACAAAGCCTTGCACAAATAACTACGTTGCAACAACTAACTCTGCAAGACAACGAAATCCTTCACATGACCGGAACTCCGAAGTATCCTGAAACAGATCTCTATTTCCATCACAATCCAGTGACGCAACGGAACTTCATCCAGGTACGCAGTATGCCTGCTCTTGCAGCAAATCAATCGTTCCAACTCTGGTCCCTGAAGCCCAATATTGCTCCGATTCCATTGGACGTGTTCCAGCCCCCTGATACACAAATCATCGAAGTGCGTTATGAGGGTGCGACTCAGTCTTATGCGATTACCATCGAGCCTCTGGGCGGGCAGAATTCACCAACATTGGAAAACCTGATTGGTATTATCAATGTAGGTGAATAGGCACTATACCCTCAGCTGTACTCCAGCCAAAATGAAACCAGTAAACTAAGTAGCTTCTTGGTGGCTTCTAGGTGGCTTCTAAGTGGCTTCTAAGTGGTTTGTAAGTGGCTGGTCCGCAATCCTAAATCGAAGGATCCGCAATCCGCAATCCGAAATCGGAGAGTCCGCAATCCGAAATTGTATTTGGCCACGTATCTCAGCCAAATCAATTTTTTTCAAAAACAAACCTGTATCACTATGAAATTAAAAAGACTTGTTGGCAGGGCACGACGGGTTCTCTCCACTGTTGCCATGCTTACCCTCTCACTGCCCTGGCTGATGGCATCAAGCCACCGCGAGGCACCCTACATTGCGGACGATCCTTTGGCAGACAATACGGATCTGTATGCCTTTGTGAGTCCCGACGATCCTAACACCATAACGATCATTGCCGCATTTGTACCGCTGCAGTTTCCAAATGGCGGCCCGAACTATTATCACTACGGCGAGAATGTGCTTTACGAAATTCACATTGACAATAATGTGTCGACCAAGGGAGATGATGTCATCTACCGCTTTACGTTTAAGCGCACAAACCAGGACCCCTCGACATTTTTCAACATCCGTCTGGGCGCGGAAAACATCAAAACGACTTATGATCTCGTGCGTAGCGTCGATGGTGGAAAGACATTCACATTGATTGTGAACGATGGATTTGTTCCTCCTTACAATATCGGCCCACGCTCAATCGAAAGTGGCGTCGGTCTCGGAACAACCTATGATGCTCTCTTCAGTCAGGGGATACTGACTGCCAGTTCTGGTGAAAAAGTGTTCGCTGGTCCTGTAGACGATCCTTTCTTCGTTGACCTTGGCGGAATCTTCGATCTCGGAAATTCTCCACGCCAGGATGGACCAAATCGCGATGCTATCGCATGTCTCAATGTAAGCGTGATCGCGATCAAAGTGCCAATCTCCACATTGCAGAAAGACCATAAGTCTGTCGCGCAGGCAGCAAACATTCTCGATCCGGATTTTGTCATCGGCGTATGGGCTTCTGCAAGCAGGCAGAGAATCCGTACTCTGAATGCCCCAAATCAACAAATCAGATATGGTGTTGAAAGAGCTGTCGGCGGATGGCAACAGGTTTCAAGACTTGGCATGCCGTTGACAAATGAAGCTGTGATTCCTGTCGGCCGCAAAGATTATTGGAATGCGTTGACCCCTTACAAAGAAGATCCTTCACACAATGAGTACTTCTATAATCCTGAACTCGCATTGTATATGGACGATGCCCTTTTCGGTGGCGCTGTCCCGGCATTTGCACAACTCAGAGTTCAAAAAAACTCGCTCGGCGCATTCAATTTTGGAAACGGTGGTGACGGTTTGTATTCTCTCAAAGGTTCTTCGGCAGTGGAGGGCACAGCTCTGGATGATGACATCTTCGGTACCTTATTATTACCCGGTCCAGGGAAACCGAGATCGGTGGATCTCTGGCCGGCGTTTCACACCGGAGTGCCAAACTTTCCGCCATATCAACTTGCAACAGGAAAGGGAGGAAATCCTTTAGCTGCAGGAAAACCATTTGTCAATAACTTCCTGCCGAATGGTGGTGATATGCTCCGACTGAATATGGCAGTGCCCCCTACACCACGTAACGATCCGAATTTCAGCACACTTGGTCTCGTGCAGGCTGCCGTTCTCGGTTTAACCGATCCTGCTTACAATGGGAGCGCCAATCTTCAATGGATACCAAATATGGATGGCTTTCCGAATGGTCGCCGTCTTGAAGATGATGTCACCCGGATTGAACTGCAGGCTGTCGCAGGTGTCGTGCTTGCCGCAATTGGCTTGTGGTACGATGATTTCGATGGAACAACCGGAGTGACGCAGGATCTACTTGATGTATTGACGTACACTACAGGAGTAGAAAAGAACGATGCTCCCATAGGGGAGGCGTTTCCTTATGTAGCTATGCCATGGTCAGGAGCCGGCGAATGCGGTGGAATGGTTGTTGAAGACGCACCAGAAGCAAACTTCATCGGCGAGATGCAGGATGAAAGCGTCATCATACGATCAAGTGCTTTGGGCTATACAGCACCACAGGTCATTGCACAAGTGAGTCCGAATCCGTTTTACGATGATGTTCAACTTTCGTATGCTGTAACATCTCCTGCAAATATCGCGGTGCGTGTATTTGCATCAGATGGACAATTGATTTCGACACTCTCAGACGGACAGCGAGAAGAAGGCAGACATGACTTGTCATGGGATGCCTCAGATCTGCCATCTGGCACTTATATCATCAGGGTAGAAGCTGATGGCAAGCTGATCCAGACAATTAAAACTGTGAAACAGAAATAGAATTGACTTCCCAGTGTTTTACGCAGAGAGCAACAACGGTTGCCCTCTGCTTTTTCACCCTGGAGAATGCTCTCTCACTCTTTCTCTTTCTCTCTCTTTTATCTCAACAAATACAAACTATAAAATGAAAACACATTTGAAACTTGTGCCGGGCCTTATCCTTGGATGTGGTATGATTTTGGTGATATTTGCCTTCGTCCTGACGAAACCTGTTTTTAAGGCCTACCAGGATCTGGGCAAATCAGATTCTCAGCCCTTCCCTGAGCTACTCACGAGAAATGATGCCCTGAAGCAGACTGCAGAATGGCAGTCTCATGTGCATCATGTATCTGCACTCAGTGCTCGTCTGATCCAAAATCCTGGCGATGCCCAGGCGCTCACAGAACTCGCACAGATTTATTGTATCGAAGCTCGCGTGACTGGTGAACACGGATATTACTTCCCTGTAATACTCGATATGCTTGACAAGGCATTGGCTCAAAACGAACTTAGCGAGAAAACCTTATTCGAAGCTACCGCTCTGAAGGCGAATGTATTGCTCTCACAACACAGGTTTCATGAGGGGTTGACTGTGGCAGAAAAAGCCCATGCAATGAATCCATATAGTGCGCAAGTCTTTGCTGCTCTCATCGATGCCAATGTTGAGCTCGGCAACTATCGTCGCGCCGTAGAACTTACAGATGAGATGATGAACATTCATCCAGGTCTGATGGCTTATGCACGGGCATCATACCTGCGGGAACTCCACGGTGATCTGGACGGCGCAATTGAAGCTATGGAAATGGCAGTAGAAGCGGGATACCCTGGCTATGAAAATACCGAATGGAGTAGAATTCACCTGGCTAAATTATACGAAATGCAGGGTGAGATGCAGAAAGCCGAAAATATCTACAAGTACTCATTGCAATTCCGGGAGAACAATCCGTTTGCTCAAGCTGGTCTTGCAGGAATCCTGATATCAAAAGGTGAATACGAGAAAGCGGAGGTGATGCTGAAAACTGTCCTTGCCATAGTGCCGGAGATCAGTTTTCAGGAGGATCTGTACAGGTTGTACAAGGCTTGGGGTAAAGCGGAGGAGGCAAGCGAAGCATATGCCGGCGTAATTGAGATGATAGAAGATGATGCGGCTCACGGACATAAAGTCAGCCTGGAATATGCAATGATCCTTTTCGACCTCGGCGGAGATGCCGAGGGTGCTCTCGATAAGGTCATCCAGGAATATCAGAGCAGGCCTGAGAATATTGGGGTGAATGCTCTTCTTGCAAGGATCTATGTGGAATTGGGTAAGGACGAGCTGGCAAAGACACATCTGCAGAAGGCGTTGGTAACAGGTTATCAAAGCGCTGTCCTGGACAATTTGAAGACAAGACTGTTGTAATTTTTTTCCAGTGGGGTGTACTAGTGACCCACTTTCCATTATTTTTGGCCTGTGATTCTCAGATTCAATTAACGATAGCCAGACCAGATCCTCAGTAGTGGGGTTCTGGCATTTTTGTCCTTTGCGAATCTGTAATTGAGGCAGGTCACGATTGCACGACACCAGGACACTGTTTTATATAGTCATATCCCCAAAGACTTGAAAACCTCCTGTTTATGTGCATACATCATGTACTTGTCGCAACATCTCCCCTGTATTTACTTGGACTTGAGGCTGTGATCACGCAGAACGTGACAGATCCAGTCATCTCACTTTGCAGAAGTCCAGACGAAGCCAGGTTAAAACTCATCAATTCGCCCAGAGGATTTCTCTGGTGGGCTATTCAGAACGTTCATCTTGGGCCCTCACACGCAATAGTGACGTCCATTGCAGCGAAATACCCGGAGATGCGTATTATTTTGCTGCAACACTCCTATAAGATCGAAATGGTAAAAGAGTTATTCGAATATGGGATCTCTGGATTCCTGTCTGACATGTGTTCTGTGGAGGAGATTATTGAAGCAATAGGAGTAACGACAAGCGGGCATAAATATGTAGATCATAAGGTAGCGATAAGCCTCTCTACTGCCTATTTGGAATTGCCGGATAAGTCAGACAGAGCTTCCTTTTCTATTACTGACAGAGAGCGCGAAGTACTGAGATTGATCGTAGACGAATATACGACCCAGGAGATTGCAGCGAAATTGTTTATCAGTAAGTGTACAGTGGAAACACATCGTTTACACCTAATCCGGAAGCTTGGCGTAAAAAATACGGCGGGTCTTGTGAGGGAAGCTGTAACGCAGGCGCTTTACGTTCGTGCCTCGTAAAGATTGAAAATCCATGTTTTCATGGATACATAATCCATAAAACAGAGGATGTGTGAAACGTATGCATCCTGCTTTTTTGAGGGGATTTATTTGGAACAATTACGATCCCTTCTGAAAATGTAGTTTGCATGATCGCGCAAGTACTGAATGCCATCATTGGTCAGCTCAACACATACATTGGTCTTGTTGATCCGGAAGTGATACTGGGGAATATTTCCCTAATCGACGCATTTCAGGACGCTTCTGCCCAAAGTCTCAATGATCGCGTCATTGCTTCCGTCATTAATATTGAGCAGGAGGAATCATTGCGCAATCTGCCTTTTCGTCGCAGTACCACTGATGTGAATGGGTTACCTGTTGTCCTGCAGCGTGAGCCTGAGATCTTCCTGAATATTTATGTACTCTTTGGATCTAATAAGCAGGATTATAGTATCGCCCTCCAGCGTATCGCCCAGGTTATTGCATTCTTTCAGCGTCAATTTGTTTTTACGCCTGTGAATACTCCGATTCTGACTGCACTCAATGTCAACAAGCTTGTATTCGATTTGTATTCAACGAGTTTTGACGAGCTCAATCAACTGTGGAGCGTGATGGGTGGCAAGTATATCCCCTCGGTGATTTATAAGATGCGGCTGGCAATGATTCAGGATGCACCACAGGTTGGTGCAGGTATGATCACCGAAATTAATCTCGATAGCGCAATGACTCCTCCATCATTAGTAGAGAATTAGACAATATGGAATCAATCAGATGGAGATATCAACCCGAATTCCGAATCAATGTCACAATTGAAGGGCTGCCAGTCATTAGTGGTCTTCAACTCATTCCAACATTTCAGAGTTGCGTCTATATGCAGAATTATAGTGCGATCACACAATCCAGAGGTGGTACTCTTTTGTTTTCAGTGAAACAGAATCACAATGGAGTAACGTGGATTCCTGCAATTCCTCTTACGACACCATTTCCCTTTGCATTTGGATTACGGTTGAATGGAGAGAACCCAATCTCACCACTCGATTTCTTTAGTCAGGGCAATAGCACCTTTGGCAGGAGGATCCTCTACGTCAACAATCTCTCACCTGCCGGAGCTATTGATAGTAATCTGATTGGTAATAATGTAAGACTCACCGCAGCAGCAGACGTTTCATTGACAGATTCAGGAAGCTTATCAGCTGGAATACCGTCCGCGGAGTTTACCCCCGGAACATTTACACAGTTTCGTGCGGGGAAAGTCCGCGCAGGCAGTGCGGTGACTTTTACGACAAATCAAACGATAGCAAACACTGATCGACGTGCCAGTTTCGATATGACATTGCGGGAACGCGGAAGTTATGTGCTTCGCCTTGAAGGAGGAGCACCGATACAGGAATTTGTGGTAGTTGACACAAGTAGCGCACAGAGCGCGATAATAGGGATAGTTGAGATCTTCAGGGACGCGTGGCTTGCTCCGTTACTGCCGAGAAATTACACCATCAATTTTACCGCAGTTTAAGTTGAACAATTAAATCATCATTTAAAATAATTCATCATCGCCATGCTTAACCTCGCAGATGTAAAAACTCCTGGCGTCTACATTGACGAAGTACCTAAGTTTCCACCATCGGTTGCGTCAGTCGCCACTGCTATTCCCGTTTTTATTGGATATACCAGGAACATTACCCACCAGGGTGAATCGCTAATCAACAGACCCTTACGGATCAAATCACTGGTAGAATATGAAACGATTTATGGTCCAAGACTTGAAACCTTCAGTGCGGTCGTCGGAACGAATGCGCAGGGTCAGAATGTCGTTACGACACTTCCTGTTGTTCCGGCTGCAGGCACATTGTCGAGAATGTACTATTCGATGCAATTGTATTTTGGAAATGGAGGTGGGTCTTGTTATATCGTTTCTATAGGTGCAGACTCAGCTGCGGTGACACTTGCAAATCATCAGGCAGGTCTGACTGCTGCAGGAAAGGAAGACGAACCGACGTTGATTGTATTCCCTGATGCATTACGTCTCACGAGAGCGGAATTTTATCAGATTTATCAAGCTGCACTTGCGCAGTGTAATGATCTGAAAGATCGCTTCACACTCTGTGATGTCTTCAATGGCCACCTTGACTATACAACTCCCGGAGGAGAAAATGTCATTGACGATGGTGCACTCGGCTTCAGGAGTCTGATCGGAAACAATTTTCTGCTCTATGGAGCATCGTATTATCCGCACCTTGATACATCCCTGACTTTTAATTATGATGAAGAAGCAGTGACGATCACAGGTAGTCTTGATGGTGCACCAGTACCTGCAAATACACGTCTTCGCGTCGTAGAGCCTTCGAATGCCGCAGACGAACAGCGCTCACTATATCATCGGGCAAATCAGTTGTATCATCAGATACGAGGGGCGATTGCGTCGATGCCGCTCGTATTACCTCCGAGTGCTGCAATGGCCGGAGTGTATGCTACCGTGGATGCTACGCGAGGTGTATGGAAAGCACCTGCAAATGTCAGCCTGCGTTTTGTGAGACGTCCTTCGGTCGCGATAGACGATGCATCACAAGCAGATCTGAATGTGCATACTACAGGTAAATCTGTGAATGCAATCCGTTCTTTCAGCGGAAAAGGGATCTTGGTATGGGGTGCACGCACATTGGCGGGTAATGACAACGAATGGAGATATATCAATGTCCGTCGCTTCTTCAATATGGTAGAGGAATCTGTGAAAAAATCGACAGAACCATTTGTCTTCGAACCAAATGATGCAAATACCTGGGTTAAGGTGCGTGCAATGATTGAGAATTTCCTCATCCTTCAATGGCGTGCAGGAGCACTTGCAGGTGCAAAACCGGAGCATGCCTTCTATGTGAAAGTTGGACTGGGGCAGACCATGACAGCATTGGATATTCTTGAAGGACGCATGATTGTCGAAATCGGAATGGCAGCGGTAAGGCCTGCGGAATTCATCATTCTCAGATTTAGTCACAAGATGCAGGAGAGCTAGGTAAACTCAAACTCAAGTGCAAACTCAAATGGAGCGTAGCGACATCCCGACCGAACCGAAGCCAGCATCCGCGTGCGCCGAAGCTTTAGAGGACTGCGTCCGCCAAAGGCAGCTACGTCCGCCGTACGCTTGCGCCAAAGCTTCGCGTAGGAGCACGGCGGAGGAGCAAGCTGAGCGTCGTGACTCAAGTGCAAGTTCAAATCATAGTATAAATAAAAACGAAAGGTAGCAATTGATCATTCATCACTCATCTTCCATTACTCATCATTCATAGTTTATGGATTACAAAACTCCAGGAGTGTTTATCGAAGAGGTGGCACTATTTCCGCCTTCGGTAGCTGCGGTGGCTACGGCCATTCCTGCCTTCATCGGTCATACGGCGATCACTCAGGATGCAGGCCAAGTGACTCTGATCAATCGCCCGATACGCATTACTTCATTATTGGATTTCACGCAATTGTATGGGGGTCCTTACAACCCGGTTACGTATACGGTGCAGGTGAATCCGGCGGCTGCATTCACTATTCTTGAAGTGACTCCCGTCAATGGAAGACGATATTATTTGTTCGATGCGGTGCGTCATTATTTCGATAATGGCGGTGGTCCTTGTTACATTGTGACTGTTGGTGATTATGTTACACCCGTTTCTTATGGTACGGACACGACGGGACTAAGAGGCGGATTGAGGTCATTGGAAAAAGTGGATGAACCGACACTACTGGTTGCTCCTGATAGTGCAGCACTCAGACAAGGAGATGGTACGCCGGATTTTGTTCAATCAGGCAATCTGCACAAAGATATCATTGACCAATGCGGTAGATTGCAGGATCGCTTCGGGATTCTCGACGTGATGGAAGGATATCGGGCGCCTGATCATGTCTCTTCACCAATACAACAGTTCAGGAATCAGGTCGGTACGGAGAATCTGAAGTATGCGGCGACATACTACCCATGGCTTGGTACGACCTATCTGAAAGACGTGCATTTTGCCCAGCTCTTGTTTGTAGATAATCAAGCAATTCCAGTCGCGATTCCTGATGCAACGATCAATACTATGACGGGTCTTGCCGAGATTGATGGACTCGTCACAACATTACGGGCACAAATCGCCGATGAACAACGTGTATTTTCAAAGATCATCTCGGTGCCTCTCGATCGATCGAATTATAATCCATTAAGCGATCAACTTCAGATTCTGCGTAGCGATGTACTTGCTGCAAATACAGCCGCATTAGCCAGACCTGCTTTTGCTGCGATGATGTTATTTGTCCGTGAGATCGCGCTTGCCTTTCGGGATCTCGAGAACGATGCTGGAAATCCTGCTGAATTAATCGTATTACTTACTCAATTGGAAGCAGATACCACATTGCGTACTCAGCTCACAAATCTCATTGCTTTTGAAAAGAATGTCAGTGTGATGAATTCCATCGCGCTTGCCCGCGTAGTTGCAGATGTGGTCACTGATTATGCGCCTGTGAACTCTCAGGATTGGATTGGTGGGGTGACTGTTGCATCGATTGCAGCGAATGTCGATGACTTTACGAATGGTGGAACCAATACGGTAGCACAGACTGCACATGCATGCGCGAATTCATCAATACTACAGGCAGCGTTCGATGAGATTGCCCAGGCGTTTACAGCATTAATAGAGAATGCCCTGTTTCGTTCTGATCAGGCTGAGAAGAATCTCTTCAGTCAGCATCCCTTCTTCAAAGCAGTATTTGAGCGCATCAGGAAAGAAATGAGCTTTCTTCCTCCGTCGGGTGCTGCTGCAGGGGTGTATGCCGGTACGGACAGAACACGTGGAGTATGGAAGGCACCTGCAAATGTGAGCCTGCGTGGAGTCATCACACCGGCATATAAACTCACAGATCAGGAACAAAGCACGCTCAATGTGCATGAAACCGGAAAGTCCATCAATGCAATTCGCGCATTTACGGGGAAAGGAATTCTTGTCTGGGGTGCGCGTACTCTTTCGGGCAACGACAACGAATGGCGTTATATCAATGTCCGTCGCTTTTTCAATTTCGTAGAAGAGTCGACAAAAAAGGCATCAGAACCTTTTGTCTTCGAATCCAATGATGCAAATACCTGGATCCGTGTGAGAGCGATGATTGAAAATTTTCTTACGATACAATGGAGACAGGGAGCACTTGCGGGTGCCACAGCAAAAGAAGCGTTCTATGTCAAAGTCGGTCTGGGCGAAACCATGACAGCACTGGATATTCTTGAAGGACGTATGATCGTAGAGATCGGAATGGCAGCGGTGAGACCTGCAGAGTTTATCATACTGAGGTTTAGTCATAAGATGCAGGAGAGCTAAAACTCAAACACAAATACAAACTCAAACGGAAACAACGAGCGGGCATTTATAGGTAACAATTCGTAATTCGTAATTCAATAATTTGAAATTCTTAAACACATGGCAAACTATCCATTACCAAAGTTTCACTTCCAGGTAGAGTGGGGTGGAGCAAACATCGGATTCACGGAAGTCTCAGGGCTTGATGTAGAATCTGAAGTCATCGAATACCGGGACGGCGCAAGTCTCGAGTACATCAAAACAAAGATGCCAGGCATGCAGAAGTTTGGCAATATTACGATGAAGCGTGGCACATTCCAGGGTGACAATGAATTCTTCAATTGGTGGAATACGGTCGCGCTCAACACAATCGAACGTCGTGATGTCACCATCTCTCTACTCAATGAGAACCACGAGCCTGTTGTTGTTTGGAAAGTGAAAAACGCATGGCCTTCGAAAGTGCAATCCACTGATTTGAAAGCAGATGGCAATGAAGTGGCGATCGAATCGATAGAACTCGCGCATGAAGGGCTGGTCATACAAAATGAATAACAGCGATGTTTGATTATCCTGCGGCCGGCTTTCACTTCATTGTCTTGTTCGAAATCTTTCCACAGTTTCCGAATGACATCCGCTTTCAGGAAGTCTCGGGATTAAGTACGGAGATCGAGATGGAGACGCGTGTCGAAGGAGGGGAATTACGTTTTGTACATCAGCTTCCTGTCCGGGCAAAATTCGGTGACGTGACACTGAAACGGGGAAAATTCCTTGGATCAGGTATCCTGCATTGGTGTAAGCAGGCTACGGATGAATTTAAATTCAAACCTTCAAATGTCATGATCTCGCTGATGAATGCCGATCACATTCCTCTTTACAATTGGTATCTCATCAATGCCATTCCCAAGCGCCTTGAGGTATCTGGAATCAATGCACAAAACAGCGAAATCGTTGTGGAGACGCTGGTTCTCTCATATCAGTATTACAAGTATTACGATCCGATTAGCATCGGACTTGATCTTGCAGCAGGACTTTCAGCATCAGTGAGTGTAGGTATTTAGCTCCCTCGTTCTAAAAAAGATGATGTCATGCCCATTATTGTCAGAGAACTGGTCATTCGCGCGAAAGTGGAGGATATCGAAAGTACAAACCGATCATCCCCGCCATCGTCTCCTTCTGCGCAAAGTCGCGGGATGTCGGATAGCCAGATAGAAAACATCGTCGCACTGTGTGTAGAGAAGACATTATTGGCCTTATCACGCAATAAAGAAAGATAGCCGTGTTTCCTAATCCATTCGATAGTGGCAAGCTTGCCAAAATGATTATCCAGGCAATGAAACCTGTGAAAGCAGATGAGAAGCCGGAGGTCAGTGATAAGGATGAAGATAAATACATGGTGCAGGTGAATCCTGAAAATTATAAGGTGAACTATCAGATCAATTATGACCGCAAACCTGCACATGGCAATTCCGGCACTGAGGCAACCTATGCCAATACTTCTCCACCGGTGCTTGACTTCGAATTTCTCTTTGATGGTACAGGTGTGATTCCACCGCCTGCCGGACCATTGGACAATGTACCGATCGCAGGAGCCATCGTGGGCGCAATCTCCGATTTGATTTCAGGGAGTGATGAGTATGATGTCACAACGGAGTTGCAGAAGTTTGCGAAAGTCGTGTATGACTATAGCGGAAATGAACATAAGCCGCGTAAAATCAGACTCACATGGGGCAAACTCATTTTTGACGGTGTACTCACAAGTCTCACAATAGACTATAAAATCTTCAAGCCAAATGGTGATCCGCTGAGAGCAATCGCGCATGCTTCGTTCGATGGTTCAATCTCCGACATGTTGCGCGAAAACAAGGAGAAAAACAACTCTCCCGATCTTACCCACCTCCGATCAGTCATCGCCGGCGATAAATTGCCTTTGCTTGCCAATACCATCTATCGTAATGCAAATCTATATCTCGAAGTCGCAAGGACGAATAAGATGTTCAACTTCCGCAATCTGCATGCAGGTGACAAGGTTGTGTTTCCACCCGTAGACAAGGCCACGCGATGAACACGAGCGTATTACCGATATCACAGAACAGAGATGTCGTCACTTTCAGGATTGAAGTGAACGGAGAGCCCTTGCCTCAAACTCATCCTGTCTTTTATATTGAAATCACCCATGAAGTAAACCGGATTCCCACAGCATGTATTGGATTCGCAGATGGTGATGCATCTCTTGGAGAATGGCCATTGAGTAACGAAGAGTTTTTTATTCCGGGGAATGAGATTAAAATATTCGCCGGTTATCAGAGTGAGGATGAAGAATTGTTTTCTGGTATCGTCATTGGTCAGGCACTTCGCGTCAGGGACCGGCATCTCGAACTGCAGATTACATGTAAGGACAAAGCTGTCAAGATGACGACTACAAAGAAGAGCAGACATTTCGCAGAGATGACGGATAGTGATGCAGCGGCCGAGATTCTTGGTGAATATGCGATCGCGGATCATCTGACAACTACGAATACCGAACATGTGGACCTTGTACAGTATGACAGTACCGATTGGGATTTCATCATCATGCGTATGGAAGCCAATGGCCTGGTCTGTATTGCAGATGCCGATGGATTTCATACAATAGCACCGAGCATCGATGAGGATCCTGTTGCCATGTTGAGATTCGGTACAAGTGTGCTTGAATTTGATGCCGACATCGATGCAAGAAGACAATTCGGAGCTGTCACGGTCAAAGCATGGGATCAGGCATCGCAAGATTCTGGTGTCGGTGAGAGTGTGGAACCACAATGGAAAACAGTAGGTGATCTCGCACCGGCAGATCTGGCTGAGGCGGTAGGTGCCGCAGCCCAGGCATATCGCCATGGTGGAGTTTTAAGCGCAGACGAATTGCAAAGTTGGTCTGATGCAAGTCTACTTCGGAGCCGAATGGCATTTGTACGTGGACGTGCCCGTGTATTTGGATTTGCAGCATTAAAGCCTGCGAGTGTCATAGAACTCGCCGGATTCGGCGATCGTTTCAATGGCCCGGTGTGGGTCAGTGCTGTACGTCATGAAATCAATCATGGCAATTGGATCTCGGATGTGGAACTCGGCATGTCGGAAGAATGGCATATGCAGCGACTTTATAACAATTCTAACGAAGCGCAAAACATTGTGCCATCTGTAAGAGGATTACACACAGGTATTGTGACAGCGCTTGAAGGAGATCCTGCCGGTGAAGTACGTATCAAAGTGAAAATACCATCGATCGACACTGAAGGCGATGGCCAGTGGGCGAGAATCGCCACGCTTGATGCCGGTGCATCACGTGGCACATTCTTTCTCCCTGAAATTGATGATGAGGTGATCATTGGTTTCCTCGGCGATGATCCAAGACATCCGGTGATACTCGGTATGCTGCATAGCAGTGCGCATACACCGCCGGAAGACGCGAAAGATGACAATCATATCAAAGGATACTTTTCTCGCACAGGTATGCGCATCAGGTTCGATGATGAAAAGACGATTATGACGATTGATACGCCCGGAGGTCATGTAATCGTGCTTGATGATGATGCCGGAGAAATCATAATGACAGATAGCAGCAGCAATAAGATCACGATGTCGTCATCCGGGATCAACCTGGAGAGCGCAAGTGACCTCGTCCTGAAAGCGAAAGGAGGTATCAAGATAGAGGGAGGGGCGAATATAGAGATGAAAGCAACTGCGCAATGGAAAGCTGAGGGGAGTGCAGGTCTTGAAATCAATTCAAGCGCTGTGACTGTAGTAAAGGGAAGTTTGGTGCAGATTAATTAGTTATTGAATGAATCATTGATTAATTAATGCATTGAAATAGTATACATGTTGTTTAATAAATGAATCATTCATCACTCATCAATCATTTTTCAAAATGCCCCCGGCAGCAAGAGTAGGAGATATGCATGTATGCCCGATGGTGACCGGTACTGTACCACATGTTGGTGGACCGTCTTTGCCTCCGGGAAGTCCCACTGTGCTGATTGCAGGAATGCCCGCATTACGGGTGGGTGATATGTTGACATGTACCGGCCCCCCCGATTCTGTCATCGCCGGATCAGCGACAGTCTTGATTGGTGGGATGCCGGCAGCAAGAATGGGTGATAGCACGGCACATGGTGGTGCGATTGTAGTTGGGGCACCCACCGTTTTAATAGGATGACAAAAGAAGATTGAATATTGAATGAAGAATTAAAGAATAAAAATGCCAGGTGAAAGTCAATTCTTAGGCCGCGGGTGGAGTTTTCCGCCAACATTTAATCGAAGTACGAACGAAGTCCTCATGCTTGAAGGAGAAAATGATGTACGTAGTAGTATTGAAATTCTTCTTTCGACAGAGCTCGGCGAACGCGTGCTTCTCCCGGCGTTTGGATGGAAACGCGACCGTTGGTTATTTGAGTCCCTGACAACGACTGCTGCGACAGCAATTCAAAAAGAAATCGAGGATGCCCTTCTCTTCTATGAATCTCGTATTGATTTGAATGTGGTAAGAGTACTCCCCGGAGATCGTGAATCTGGCAAAGTGGAGATCCTGATAGATTACACCGTGCGAAGTACCAATACCAGGAACAATCTTGTGTTTCCATTTTATATAAAAGAAGTCTGATCATTATCTATGTCCACATTACATAGCATCATGCAGTTTTTGCTCGCCGCAGATGGGACTCATCAGCTTCAGCGGAATGCAAAAGCATTATCAAGCGGCTATGTACGTATGGATGAACGGGATACCAAACAACTTCTTGAATTTCTGATCTCAATTGCTGAGCAAACGAGATTTTATGATCTCAATAACCTGCCGGCGGGTGACTGGAGGAAGTTTTTCTCACAATTCATCAAGGATGGCGCTGTGCTTTCAACGACGTCGTTACTGCAATTGGAAGAAAGCCGCGATGACTGGTCTCCACATGGAGCATTGCTATGGGCATTCCTGAAAATATTTGGAATTGCACAGGCAGATATGAACAAACTCACAGATCAACATCTGCTTTATTACTATAAAGATGTGCTTCAACTCCCGCAGAAAACAGCGACACCGGATCAATTGCATGCCATCTTCACGCTTGCCAGGAATGCTTCACAGACGCTTCTCCAGGAAGGCACCCTGCTCGACGCAGGAAAATTTGACGATGGCACGCTGAGACAATATGCATTGAATCATGACATCGTCATAAGCCATGCAACTGTTGAACGCGTGTTGAGCTATTACGCAGATCGCGATAAATCAGGAAGGAAAATTTTGTTCATTTCTTCTGATGCCACACGGATTCGTCATGGCGAAAGTGAAGCATGGAGACCCTTTGGAACGTCACAACTCAAAACATCAATTGAGCAAAGGAATATGGATGCAGCGGCAATCGGGTTTTCTATTGCTTCACCCTCCCTGCTCCTGGAAGAAGGATTGCGCACGATCACGGTGACATTAGCCATCTCATCGAATCCTGCTCCACCACCACAAGTACTGACATCTGCATTTGATATTGAGTTTTCTTCATCGGAGGGATGGGTTCGACCGTCGGCAATGACCGTGCAAATTACAGCCGACAGCAAGCTGAAGATCGTCGCGAGCTTAAGTGAAACAATTCCGTCAATCACGAAGTATCGTGTTGAATTACATGCAGGGACTTATGACACACGTTGGCCGATCATGCGGTGCCGGATCCGATCACAAGCGTATGTTCTCGAAGCACTCGATACTCTCTCTGCATCGTCAGTTGAAATCCAGGTTGCGGTTTCCGGATTGCGCAATCTTATCCTGCAAAACGATCAGTCAGTACAGCTCGCAGGCAAGCCCGTCAGTCCGTTTACAAGTCTGCCGTTTCTGGGAGCGAATTTTTATATCGGTAGTAATGAAGCTTTTCAGAAATCCCTGACTTCTCTTGGAATACACCTCGAATGGCAGGATCCTCCTTCTGATTTTTCTGCGTATTACACGCCATACGGCATCAACGCAGGTGATATGTCCAACACAGGGAGTTTCACCGCGAGGCTTTCATTGTTAGCTGGGAAAAACTGGAATACGAATTTCGGTAACGGTAAATTTTCTTTGTTCAGCAGCGACACTTCTGCAGCTAAAATTATTTCTGTTGATCCTGGTGTTTTCCTTTCATCATTGGCTTCTTCAGGCTTTTCCCGGAATCCGGATATACCAGACTTTAGGGAATTTGATCTGAAACTCAGACAAGGGTTTGTCAAACTTGAATTAATTGAACCCACACGTGCAGATCTACAAAACCTACCTGCGGATGCGCCCTTCGAAGCTTTTGGTCATAAATCCTTTGCAACAGTGTATGCGAGACAAGCGATCGCTCTTGCCCAATTCGGTGGCGTGGGAACTCCTCCTGAACTTCCAAAGCCGCCGTATACTCCGATGCTGAAGTCTGTAACCCTGGACTATTCTGCGAAAGAAGTTTTCTATCCGGCGAATCCGAATTATATCGATGAGTATTTTATTGAAGATCTTTTTGGTCCACAGAAGATTGGCAGAAATGAACCGGTGCGTCTCATACCTGAACTGTCTGGTGATGGCGCCTTGTACGTCGGTTTGAAAAATGCTTCGGTACCGCAAGGCATTTCCATGCTATTCCAGGTTGAAGAAGGAAGCACTCCCGGTGAAAGTCTCATCGCGAAAGAAGACCTGGAGTGGAGCTATTTGTCAGCGCAGGGATGGACGGCAATCCAGGTACACCACATACTGGAAGACTCGACGAAGGTGCTACAGCAACCAGGACTAATCAGATTGAACCTGGGTCAGGATGCAGTGAGCAATGCAACGCGTATGCCATTGGGATTGCATTGGCTTCGCTTAATAGCACGTCAACACCCCGATGGAGCAAGTAGTATTCTTGAAATCAGGGCTCAGGCCGCCAGCGTGACATTATCAACTTTGAGTGCAAATCAATCTGCTGCTCTTGGTACACTTCCTGAAAAATCGGTTACGGGTCTGGTACGGAAACGGAGTGCAATTAAACAGGTTGAACAACCTTATCCATCTTTTGGAGGGCAACCTTCAGAGCAACTGAATTATTATAGTCGTCGTGTAAGCGAAAGGATCAGGCATCGCAATCGCGCAGTGACAACATGGGATTATGAACGCATCATTCTTGATCGATTCCCGGATATATTCAAAGTTAAATGCGTACCCCATTCGAATGATCTGAATCAAATCGTACCGGGTGCAGTCCATGCTGTTGTTGTTCCTGATTGGAGAAAACGCAAGTCAGGAAATCCTTTACAACCTGCTGCGAATGCTGCGTTTCTGCGTGAGATTGAAGAAACCTTGAATGCTGAAGTAATCTCTCCGTTCACAGCGTTGCTTGTCACAAATCCAGCGTTCGAAACATTGCTCGTAGACACACGAGTCTCATTTCATCCTGAGTTCGATCCCGGCTTTTATGCCCTGCAGCTGGAAGAAGAAATCAAGCGATTCCTAAGTCCATGGGCATATGAAGAAGGTCAGGATATCCAGTTCGGAGGAAGAGTATATCGCTCCGAGATCCTGGCATTCATTGAAGGGAGAGAATATGTTGACTTCGTCGTCGACTTTCAACTTTATCACAGGCACAGCAGCGGAACGATTGGGGGTATAGGTCAAATGGTGATTGGACAAGACTTTATCATCGGCGTGTCTCCGGTACCTACAGTGAATGCAGCGGCAATCGGTGTGGATTTCATTATTGGCGAACCTGTGGACATCTCTGTGGCTACACGCCCCGATACGATTCTTGTTTCAAATAGCTATCACCGCATCAATGTATTGCAAAGCGACAACATCTGTGCCGGTGTTGTACAAACCGGAATCGGACAGATGATCATTGGAATTGATTTCGTACCTATTTCCTGAAAAAAACATGAATTTCATTTCAATAAAAAATTTAAAATTCAAATACCATGGCAGAACGTAATAGAGTTGACCTCAAAAATGAATTCCGGGATGGAGAACGTCCGACCGGTGCTGATTTCGCCGACTTCATCGATTCCTATCTCAATAAGCAGGACGACCTCGTGACTGTAGATCCGAACGGCAATCTTGACATTCCTGCGGGTCTCAATCTGAAGGATACTGCAAGCGGTGTAAATGGATCTTTGCGATTCAATGGAGGACAGGTGCAGGTCTTCGATGGTGCAACATGGAACAATATCAGCGGAGGAGGCGGAGGTGCATTTACTCCTGTTGGAGCCGGACCACACGTTGCTTTCGCCGGAGGTAATGTGGGCATCGGAAACTTCGTGGCCCCACCGACGTTTCGCCTTGAAGTAGAACTGGGCAACAATACTGGTGCCGATCAGCGCGCCCGTTTCGGAAATGCAGTCCTCTCGAATGGCCAGGGGGCTTCACAAACCGTTGCCCAATTTGCACATCAGGCACAAGCAGATAACAATAACAATTTTGCACTGAGGCAAGGGCCCAATGGCGATGTCAATCTGAATGCACCTGCAGGCCAACCCTTGACAATCTCGCATAATCGGGTGCAGGCCAGACTCTTTGTGGCTGCAGATGGAACCGTGGTGATTGCAAACAACGCTATTTTGCCGCAACTCAATGCACCGAGCGTTACGGTCTTCCAGGTCAATGGATTCGCTGGCAAGACCCAGGGAGGAGCGACCTGGCAAGTGCCTTCTGATCTACGCCTCAAAGAGAATATCACACCCTTTTCTGATGGTCTGTCGAAGCTGATGGAAGTCAATCCTGTACGCTTCAATTACAAAGATCAACCGGGTTCACAGGAAGAAGTCGGCGTGATCGGCCAGGAGATTGAGAAGGTATTTCCATATATGATTACCCAAACATCGGGTAGCAATGATTTGTCCGGACAGAACGAGGGGGGCCTGCTCATGTACAACAGCAATGCGTTGACATATGTCATGGTCAACGCAATACAGGAACTCGCAACACGCATTGTCGACCTCGAAGAACAATTGCATAAACACACTCAGTAATCATCATTTCTCATGGCGGGATCCGTCACCATATCATCGCGTACACCATCGGCATCGAGCCAGGATTTCTCGTTATTGAGAGAAACCGGCATGGACGTGTTACGCAAGATAGCGAGCGAGACATGGACAGATCATAATTTGCACGATCCTGGTATTACGCTGTTGGAAGCATTGTGTTATGCCATGACAGAGTTGGGTCTCAAAGCAGGGATGGACATACGCGATTTGATTGAAAGTAGTAAGGTCAATGCTCCTCCGGAATTCTTTACTGCTGCGCAGACCTTACCCGTTGCTCCTGTGACAATTGCAGATTTCCGCAAAATACTGATTGATCATCCGCTTGTACGCAATGCATGGCTGTCAGAAGTCGAAGTGATTCCGAAAGGGCGCTATGATGTTCTTCTCGAATATGCTGAAGATGTCATCAACGCATTCCGGTTCACGGAAATGGTGAATACAGCTATCTCGCAATATCTCGTGGAAGTCACCTTACCTCATTGGGATGAACCCGAGGCAGTACCCTTACGCACTAATGTATTGCTTCAGGCAGCTGTATTTGATTCGGGTGCATGGAGTCCTATCGAAGGTAGTGATGCATGGTTCAATCGGATACTCCTGGATTATCAGCCAATTGTCGGGCCTATCGCGACAACTTCTCTTTGGGTTGTAGTCAGGGTGATGTCACCGATGACTAACCCGGCAGTTGAGCTTCCTCTGATTTTGTTGGCCATAGGTACTTTAATTCTCACACTCGGGAACAATACTCCATCAGATCAGACATTGCTGAAGCGATATCAGCGTCGTGTGATTGCGGCCAGTGAGACGACTTTACTCATCTCCAGGTATCTCCGTAATTACAGGAATCTTGGTGAGTACTTTCATGAATTTCGCAGTGCACGCCTCCAGGAAATTGCGTTTGCTGCAACAATTGAAATCTCGACGGCGACACGCGTAGAAGAATTCCTTGCTGATGTATTCATCGAAGTAGATCAGATGATCTCGCCTGCCATCTCGTTTTCATCTCTGCAACAGTTGGATCAAGATACTTCGGAGCATATTTTTAACGGTCCTCTTCTGGATAGTGGATTCCTTCCCGATGCACAAAAGATCAATGTTCCACTGCCCGATCACGTGTATTCATCCGATATCCTGAGGATCATATTCCAGCAGGGAAGTAGTGGAAAGACAGATATAGAAACAAGAACACTGTCAGAGCGTACAGTCGTCGCAGTCCGTGATCTCAGACTTTCTAATTTTCTTGATGGGAGAACCATCACTTCAGACGCACGTGATTGCCTGCGCCTGGTGAACAGTAATCGCCACATTCCACGGTTTAGCCCTGAAAAAAGTAAAGTGTTCTTCTATCGGGATGGTGTGGAAATAAGCTATGACATTGAACGGGTGATGCAGATTTTTTCTGAGAAAAAGTCTGCAATCGAAGCAGGGACAGCTCCGGGAAGTGAAGACCTGCCTATTCCTTCAGGAGAAGCATTTGCTGTTTCCGATTACTATCCTGTCCAAAATGATCTACCGTTGATATACGGAATAGGAGAAGCAGGACTTCCTGAACATGCGACCACTGAGCGCAGAGCAAAAGCTAAGCAACTCAAAGGATATCTCATGCCAGCCGAACAACTTCTTGCAGGCTATGTCGCACAATTGGAAAATGTGAATCGATTCTTTTCCTCAGATCCGAACCTTGAAACAACAGGATTCCAGCAACCGCTCTACCATCTACCCGGCGTTGCGGATATTCTCAGGGCATTTGACCCTTCCGCGACGACTTGGCAAAACTTCGTCAACGACGAAGAGAATGCGTATCGAAAGGCATTACAACACAGCGAAACCACTGATCAGTTTTTAGATCGTCGCAATCGACTGCTCGATCATCTTCTGGCACGGATGGGAGAGCATGTTGATGACCTTGCATCTCAGGAATTGAGAAACTCCACGCTGGTGCCCAATGCTTCAACATTAACGCTTCCACAACTACTTGCGGCCCAGCTTCAACGAAGACAACAGGCATTGCGGCGATTGATTAATTCCAAATCCGCCTACTATCACGAACTACCGGAGATTCAATCACGTCGTTTGCAGTCATATGGTCACCTGATTTCCCCGGGTAGTCGCTTCCTTGTGCTGCAGCAAACTACTACTGGAGTCACATGGCAGTTGCTCAATGCAGCAGGGATTGTAGTGTTCATACAGTTTTCGAACGCCCCGAATATGACAGAAGCCAGGCGCCTCGCGCAATTGACAAGTTCGCTGGCGACTCAAACAAATAATTACACGATTGTCCCGGAAGCAGGGCAGCAGAGATTGGAGATCCGGGCTGCAAGCGGTATACCTGCAATCGCAAGAAGTGCTCAACTCTTTCCGAACGTTCCAACCGCTCAAGCAGCGATAATTTCGATAGCACAAGATATCCGGAGACAATGGATTGCCCACGCCCTAATGTCTATGGAGCGTCGGTTATATCATGTATTGCCCATCAGAAGCAGGCAACGCAGATCATTACTTCATAATCCCAATGAGTTCTTCGAGATCATAAATGATCCTGCAGGCAGTCCGCAGAATGAAAAGATATTCAGACTCTGGGATCAGCCTGGTTTCGCCGGGGCACAATTGTTACGCAGTGAAGGCAATTTCCCCGGTGCAACAAATGCAATAGCAATCGCAAATGCACAAGCGGCTGTGCGCGTGGTGATGACACAAGGTATTTACTCCGAAAATTATTCTGCAGACGGTACCGCGCCAAATCTGAGCATTGTACTGCACGATGCTGGTGGTATCATCATAGGCCGATCACCAAATGTTTTTGCTGATGAGGAGTCAGTAAAGACCGGAATCCAGAGGATCGTTAATCATTTGTATCTCAATTACAGCCAGGAAGGTTTCTATGTGCTGGAGCATGTATTGCTTTTTTCTCCTGCGGGAACACAATTAGAGATTGCTTCGGCAGGCAAAGATCCCTGGTCGCTGCAACTCAGTTTCGTATTTCCGTCTGGCTATGTCCGTGACTTCGTTGCCGGAACCCGTACAGAAGACGATCCTTCGAAATTTCGTGATGCAGAATTTCGTAAGCATGCTGAAAGGATGATCCGAAGAGCATGCCCGGCCCATCTTCTCGCAAGGATCTATTGGGTTGATAGGCTAGCAGCAGGCTCTATATTGGCGGGGACAGAGCCTTGTTTTGATCTTTTTGAAACCCGCTACCTCGCATGGCTTGAAGCATATCTGACAGAACAAGTGAGCGCAGCGGTCATTGATCCTCTGAGAGACTCTTTGATACAAACTCTGAATAGCATTGTACTCGAAGCAGAAACGACACCATAATGACCATTGCCGGACATACCCATATTATTCAAAAACAAACGCTTGAGTTGTCAGGGAACAATATCCAGGTGGTGCATAAACTCGAAACAGATGCCCCGCGATTGATTCATGAGGTGTTGAATCCGGTCATTGATCAATGTCTTGCCCTGGCAGGAGATGAAATGACAAAAACATTGATCAGTAGGATTGAGATAGATCTTGGCGTATTCCAGGACACGACTTTCGAAAAAGAGGTCGCAGTAAGATTGCGCGAGCGATTGATGGAGAAGCTGCATACCCGAAGTGACATCTATCGGAAGGAGGAATCCGGATCAGCAAATCCAGTCAATGCGCATGACAAGGATAGCAGGATCAGGGTTATTTCGAGAAAAAATGCATCGCTTATCGCGTTACTCCATTATCTGCGAAATGGTAATCTTCCATGGTGGTGGGATGATGAGAAAAGCCCACTAGAATCCTGGAAGCAGTTGCATGACGAAGAGTCAGTTACCGCAATTCTCAAAGGCCTGGGAGAGTCACGGTCTGCAATTTCTCGTGCAATAGCAGCATTGGATGATCAATTCCTCGGTCTGATTATTCAGAGAGCGGGTTATAGCAAAGCCATCCTGCAGGCATGGACTGAGATCAGGCGCACGTTCGAAGCCCACACAGCTCAGTATAGACAGTGCAGGAGTATCTATTGGGAATACTGTCTTGCACGTATCTTCAATCATCTCACATCGATTGAAGGGGCAACAGCATCAACCGTGGGTACAATCAGAAAACTTGCCTTTCTGTCTCAGCAAGAGCTCGAGTTCTTTTTTCTCACTGTGTTTGCAACGCATGGTGAGATTGCTGAACATTACTTCAGCCGACACAGAGCACCCAAAGACTTGAGTCGGGACTTCATTGCGCATGATGGGCACAGATCAGATGAAAAACCAGATACGCAAGCCTCTTCTTCACCAAAAGATTTTGCTTCGGAGGGTCCGGAATCCCAGGATGTGGAAAGGCATACTGACTCTGTTATCAGGCAGGAGACAACTGAATATCAGCACGTAACGGGAGACAAAGGAGCAGAGAGAAAAGCGGAACGTGTTCAGGAGGACAGCTTCATACAAAACGCCGGTGTCATTCTCGTCCATCCATTTCTTGAAGAATTGTTCAGGACACGTTCGTTGACTTCAAAAAATCAGTTCATCTCACATGATGCCAGGACACATGCTATTCGATTGCTGGACTATTTGGTATCCGGAACAGATGAGAGTGCAGAATATGATCTCTTGCTTCCAAAGCTGCTCTGCGGTATGCCATGGGAAGACGCGCTTGTGTCCGATGTCACCTTATCGAACGACGATAAGGGTGCTTGTAATGAATTATTATCAGCGATCATTTCCCATTGGAAGGCATTGAGGAGCACAGGTATTGACGGACTAAGAGAAGGGTTTTTCGCCCGACCTGGTATTCTTGAGCATCAACAAGAGGATTGGCGGTTGCGGGTGGAAGCAAGAGCACAGGATATTCTCCTGAGCAGGTTGCCCTGGGGATTGTCGACAATCAGACTGCCTTGGATGAATGAAACGTTGTTTGTCACCTGGGTATAGTCATATTGGATAAACATGCAACTTCTATTGTTTCATAATAAAAACCATCTCTTTATGAATTCCACAAAACGTATTTCAACTTGCATACTTGAGCTTACTGCGTCTTTCATCCTATGCATGCAGGTGACTTTCCCGCTCTTTGGTGCACCGGATGATATTGATATCAGTGCGGCGAATGCGGTGCATACTTATACGATCCAGGTAAACCAGCCTTTCAATGAACAAATAGCTGTACTGAATGCAGGCGGGAATGTCTTCTGGGAATTTTTTAATAATCCCACAGGCGATACCGATGCCAACTTTACTTTCATGGGACTCACTGTCACATTACCTGCGGGTTCGCCAGGCACGGCGGTCTCAAATGGATTGACGACGTCGATATCAGGAACACCGCTGACCACAGGTTCCTTTTCATTTACGATCACAGTCACCTCAGAGAATGGAGTACAATCTCAAAACAGGCAATACGACATCATTATCACACAACCGATGGACCTTGTACTCGTATTCGACAGATCGGGAAGCATGAATGGAAGCACTTCCGCCGGAGTAACACGCTGGGATGCATTGAAAACGGCTGCTGGAAACTTTGCAAACATGTATCAGCAGCTCGGGCGGACAAATGACAGGTTGAGTATCACCTATTTTGAAACAGATCTCTCACCTGCGTCAGCCTGTTGCAATGGTTTTATTCCCTTTGTGAATAATATCGGTACGACTGTGAGCAATGATCTGAATGCAAATGCTCCTGGCGGCTGGACTGCGATGGGAACGGGACTGAAGAATGCCATTGGGAAGCTTTCAGATGCGACAAAGGCGCGATCAATTCTTTTGTTTACAGACGGGGAGCAAAATCAGGATCCAACGGTGAACCAAAATGGCCAGGGCTTCTCAGACGCCTCAACGATTCCCGGCGGTAATAATCCCGGCGGCATTAAAATAGCAACGATTGGTATCGGAAGTCCAAGTCCGATGTACAATACAACTCTGCAAAACCTGGCTGTCAATAACAGAGGAAGCTATAACATCACTGCAGATGGCACGGCATTTACCTTTCAACAAGGCAACTCTTCAGGAGACCTGACTTCCGGATTCTCCAATCAATTCGTAGATATGCTGGACGACTTTAGCCCGCAATTGATTACTACAGCAACGACGAATGTAAGCCAGGGAAGTGCACCTCATACATTACTCACATTTCCATTGAATCAGAGAGTTGATAAATTACTCCTTGAGTTTGCATTTGATAAGAACTTCGAGTCGGTGCAACTGGTGCAGTTACTGACACGGATTCTTGTTCAAAAAAATGGTGCCTCTGTCATGGCTTCTGTGCAGCCAAGCTGGGCTGGAAATTTTCCGAATTCGCTGTTATTGAAAATTGATTTCGTTCATCAGGTTCCTGGAGGGCCGCCTGTTTTAGATCCTTCAGGTAACTGGACTCTTCAACTAGCAGATGTCGCTCAATTTAAAATCACGCAATGCAGGGTTACCGTGTTGGCAGACGATCATCGTCTCAACTATCAGTTATCCTATGGAAATACAATACCAAGGGTTGATGTTCCGCTTAAGTTTACGGCACATCTAGATTGGTTGAGTTTTCCGATCACTAATGCGACTATTGAAGCGCTTGTATTACGTCCGGGAGAAGACCTTGGCGACCTCCTTGCAAAAAATGGTCTTACTGTTGATGTGCTGACATCACAGGATGCCGCATCGCCGGGCGTGCAAAAGTTTGATCAACTCTGGGCAACAGATCAGGCATTCAGGAATGCCCTTGCTCTGAGCGAAAATGTCGTCACGCTCGCTCATACTTCCGCCGGGAACTATGAAGGAACGTTTAATGGACTCACGGTTGCCGGACTCTATAAACTCATTTACCGGATTTCCGGAAATCATCCTGACGCAGGAGACTACCAAAGGTTGAAGGTTGAAAACTTTTATACCACATTCAACGGAGTCGATTTGGCTGCATCGGGAATTTCAAGTCAAATCCTCAATAATCAACTTGTTTTACAAATACGCCCTGTGTCCACAAATGGAAGATTCGTGGGACCGGCTGCAGGCAATGCATTTTCTGTTGATCAGCCGGGTGTCAAAATCACCAAAGTAGAAGATCATCAGGATGGCAGGTATACGCTGACCTTCGATGGCGATATCAACCAATCAGTCAAACTCAGTCTGCTTGGTCAGGACGTTTATACAGGCGTCCTTGCCGATATCGGCAAAGGGAAAGGGGGAGGAATCATTGATAAGCTCCAGGAATGGTTGGAGTCACTTGGTTTACCGGGATGGTCATTGTGGATACTACTCCTGTTATTATTGATTTTGCTGTGGTTGCTCTTTAGGAAGAAAAAACCATAAGCGTGGAGCGACTTCGTACAAAGCAGGCGCAACCAAGAGGACAACCGCAGCAGCAGTCGTCGGGTCCATTCTTTGGGGGTATGTTTATCCAGCCCAAGCTCACGATAAATATACCTGGAGATAAATATGAACGTGAGGCAGATGCCATGGTTGATCAGGTGATGCGGAAAACAGACGCTGGTTCTGCGCAAGGGCAGTACTTCTTTGTACCCGCTAATTCAGCTGTACAGCGAAAATGTGCGGCATGCGAACATGAAGAGGAATTACAACGCAAAGAGGAGCATAGTGATGAAAGTGCTTTGCGGTCTGAGACGGAACTTGCGCTTCCAATTGATAATGGCAACAGCAATGTCGTCCAACGAAGTCTTATTGACTGCTCCAGTTTTACAAAGAAGGAAGAAGATATCGATGCGGAAGATGCAAAAGCGATTGGGGAAGTGCAGGGAGGTGGTGGAGCTGATCAACCAGAAGAGGATATTCAACGGAAGTGTAAGAACTGTGAGGATGAAGAGATAAAAACACAGCGCAGTGAGAATGGAAGGGGCGGTAATGTTGATCCATCGTTTGAACGCTCCATGCGGACAAGCAAAGGTGGTGGCAGTCCTCTTCCCAATGATACCCGATCATTTATGGAGGATCAGTTCTCGGCTGATTTTAACGATGTAAGAATTCACAATGATTCTGGGTCTGCACAGATGAGCAGCCAGATCAATGCACATGCGTTTACGCATGGAAGTGATATCTATTTCAATAGTGGTCAATACAATCCGGGAAATGAAGGAGGTAAACAATTGCTCGCCCATGAGCTGACGCATGTCGTGCAACAGACGGGTTCGCAAGTTCAACGGAAGCGTAAAGCTTCAATCTCGGCAAGCGATCTCCAGGTACAACGCTCATTTTATTTCGCCCCTAACCCGAATAGCTCAGGCACCGCAATTCACAAAGTGGTGCTTTCTCAGTTTGTAAAGAGTAATCAAGATTTATTTATTGAAGTGTCGATCCCCGGCGCGAATAAGATGGATGTGGAAAAGGGAAAAACGGGGATCGCAGATTTCTACAAAGGCAGTACAACCATCGGAGTCAAATTCGATACAGAACCTGCGAATCTCAAACGCGACTCTGACTTTGAAGCAGGAAAAACTGCACATCCAAAGGGTGCCGGATTTGATCATGCTGATGATTCTGCTCCAAAAGGCGTGAAAAAATCCCCTCATGTCGAACGCATGGGTCAGGCCGCATCGAATATTCAGATTGGTGATCTCAAGCCAGGCGCTTCGTCGGAGAGCGTACTGGGTGAAGGTCAGGTGACAAACTATATCAATGGGATTACAAATACGCAAACATCTCTCAATGCTTACCTGGCTGCGAATCCCACCGAATCTAAAGATGGAGTGAAGAGTTGGACGAGCATACCGACTCAAATGAAATCACTGGATATCCCGAATGACCTCCGCTATACGCAAGGTACAGGCATCAAAAACTTTAAAGACAGACCGCTTGCACTTTATAAGGCAGGCAACACACGTCCTTACCTGCCCGATGCCGGATTACGTGGGACTCTTTATGTTTATAAAGATCCGCGTGATGGAGTATGGTCATATGAATGGATCCCGGACAATGTCCCTGCATCAACAGGAAGCAAAGATGTCAATCAGGTACTGGATCGATTGAATACAAAGGTGATTCCGGATCTCACGGCGAGTCAAGGAGCATTCATCACACCTAAGCGTGCACCTCTTGGTACCTATACCATCATGCGTGCTCCACAGGCAAAGACGCAAAAATTCAGTGATGAAGAATGGAAAAAGAAACTCTATACACCGTGGAAGAAAGATGCAACGAAGGTCCTTGGCAACAAGACTGAAGTGAAGAAAGCCGAGGTCGCCGTTGGTATTGTCGATATAGAGAAGCGGTCAAAGATGAAGGTCAATGCTCCTGAAGCAGTGAAAGAACAAGGTGCAGGGCTTTCCAAAATGCGTCATTGGAAACGCTTCGGCGGATTCTATGGATGGTTGCGTGAAAAGTTCGATTGGCTCTACGTCAAAGTCAAGGGTCTTGTCGATAAAGTGAAGAAGAAAGTGCAGGACCTATCCAAAAAAGCAGGAAGCACATCATTTGGCAGTTGGATCAAAGCTGTAGCAAAAGTTGTGTTTAAGATTTTCAAGATGGTAGGCTCATGGGTCGTGTCTCAGGTACTGGATAAAGTGCTCAATTCTCTGCGAGAAGGCGTGATGAATAATGTAAGGAAGCTCGTGGAGAAAGCAATACCTGATGATGCGAAGGTCTATCTCGAGAAATTCTGTGCACTACAGTCGAAGTACGACAACATTATCAATCAGAAGGAAGATGAATTGATCACTCTTCTCTTCGGTGATAAGCTCAAGCTCTTCGAAGCAGCAGAGGCAATAGAAGAAAAGATTGGATATGTCGCAGACATCGCTACGCTCATCGAATGGGGTATCCGGTTGCTGGCATGCGCATCGCCACCTGCAATCGGATGTCTTTGGAATCTCGCAATTGAAGCATTGAAATGGATTTTTGCCAAGCTTATTCAGACTTGCTGGTTTACGAAAGAAGTCTATGCGCCGGTGATCAATAAAGTGAATCTTGTGAAACAGTTTCCGAGTGAACTCGCATCAGGCCTTACCACCATGTTGAACGGGTACTTGCCTGTACCGGATGGTCTGGATCCCTGGTTTGCACCTGTCAAAGTAGATCTAAGTGAATTTAAAGTGGATTGCAATGAAGCGGCAGATGGAAGCGCAAGTTTGACTCCTGAGAGAAAAGTCATCATGGATATTGTCAAAGAAGAAGGAGGAGATGAAAAGCTCAAGGCAGCTCTTGAGCTCATGATGAAGCGGGGCGCAGGTCCGTGGGTATTACTTGACAAAGACAGGCTCGATAAGTTGATGAAAGCGCTGAAGACTACTGAAGCAAAAGAAATGCAGGAAGCAGCAAAGGACAAAGAAAAGCCGGTACCCACCGGAATGGGTGAACTGATTGGCGATATTGGTAAATACACCGGGGCAGAAAAGAAACTCATCGCAGAGGCAAAGGCTGCCAAAGAGAAGAAAGCCGCACTGGATAAACTGACCAAAGAAGTAGAAGAAATCCTGAATGATCCGAAGGCAAAGGAGGCCCTTGAAAAGGCTTATCCTTCGAATGAAGACTTGAAAAAAGACCTTGTAAAGGTTCCATGGGACAGCATGGACAATGGGACCGGAGACTTCTTTTCGGTAAACGGTCATACACTGATCGCATTAAAGACAAGTGCCGGAGCCCGGACAGGAGCTTTCTTTAAATACTTTGAAAAGGACATCAAAGGAGTCAAATCGAATCTTATCCTCGAAACAAGCAAGTTTTATGCGTTAGACACGATACCAAAAAATGACTGCGTGTCTTTCAGCATGAGAGAAAAAGAAGGGAATCTTGGCATTGCATTCTTATGCCTCAAAGGTCAAGATGCAGGCACATTTTCAGGTGATGCGACCACATTTTTCTTTGCAAAAATTATTTCGCTCACGAATGTGCCATAACCATTTTCATTCAACGAAAAAATAGGCAATACAAAATGAAGGGTTTGGTGAAAAGATCGGTTCCAAAGGCTGCCAATCCTGTACATGCAGCTCAGCATAAAGACTCTGCTTTCTTTCAACCCAAACTCACGATCAATACTCCCGGAGATAAATATGAACAAGAAGCAGATGCCGTTGCCGATCAGGTGATGCGTATGCCGCAGAATTCCCATCAAGTGGATGTCATCTCGCCGATGCATATCCAACGAAAATGTAAAGCCTGCGAAGAAGAAGAACTGCAACGCAAAGAGAAGGAAGAATCCAGGCATACAACGGCGACAGATATACAACGTAAATGTGCTGCATGTGAAGAGGAGGGCAATAAAGTGCAGCGCAAGTCTGAGAATGAATTAGATGGTGCACCTGAGTCTTTGTCACAACAATTGTCTACGAGACCAGGATCAGGTAATCCACTTGATGCGACGACACTGGCTTCCATGAATCATTCATTTGGCAGTGACTTTTCGGGCGTACGGGTTCATACTGATGTCAATGCAGCGCAGATGAATAAAGGTATTCAGGCTAAAGCATTCACGTATGGCAGTGATATTTATTTCAATGATGGCCACTACAATCCTCGTTCCACAGAGGGAAAGCGATTGCTCGCGCATGAGCTTACGCATGTAGAGCAACAAAATGGATCGCAACAGAATATTCAGCGCAAACTTAAGGCTGAGCCTTCATTTCCTCAGTATCTCATTAGTCGAATTCCGGGTAATAATCCAGCCCGCGATCCTGCAAGTAAGCTCTCATCTGCTCAAAGAATCGCCCATGTCGCCTCCACATTATCGAAACTCTGTCCGGATTTTCAGGTTGATGGCAGCACTGGTATCGTTTCACCAAGAGATCCGAATCGCAATGCAACACAGATCTCTGCGGGTACAAAACCCACGGCATGTTGTTGCCTGCATATCCTGACAAGACCGGCTTCTACAAATAACTGGCGCATTCTGGTAAGTGATGTGGTGAGCCCGCACACGTTGGAAAGTGAACATGTCGTAGTGATGCCTGGCCCTGGTGCACCGATCAGCTATGGTCATTGGACGGCAGCACCGGGGGAACAACGGGTGTTGATGTCAAATGAGACCCTCGTTGGTCATGAACTCTGCGGACATGCAGGGCTGATGGAATTGAGCGCACATCCTGCTGATACAGGCAGGCTGACATCGGCAGAACATGACCCCACTGTCAATATTCAAAATGTCATTGCAAGAGAACAGGGTGTGCCGCAATCTGACTTGCGCGGACTTGCTGCAGGCGGTTCGCATCGTGGAGAATCGTTTGCCCGGATTATCATCAGTGGATATCCCATCAATCGAATTAGTCCATTCAGTATTCCCGATCGTACGCAGCAGGAGAAACTGTTTCTTGCAACCAGGCTTGTTCAGGCAAATGATTTCTTCGTAGATATTATCGGGCATACGGATCGAAGCGGAGGCGATAATATCAATGACAAAGTAAGTCTTGACCGTGCTGAGGTCGTCAAAGCATTTATTGCGGCGCGAGTTACACCGACAAGGCATCTCGATCGCTTTGACAATAAAACGCCTATTGCGAACCGGTTCCGATCTACAACAGGTGTGCGTGACAGTCAGCCTCCTGATCCAGCGCTTCAAGGCAATCCTGATAATTGGCGAAGAGTGGAAATCTTCCTTGCATCGTTTCCTGCAGGAACAAACAATCCACCATCAAATACACCTACAACAGTTGATCCGGCCCAAATTCCATCACAAGCAGGAACACTTGCATCTAAGGGTGATGACTGTGAAAAGAAATTGGTAAACACTGCCTATCCACCTGCTGCTCCTGTAGTTGCACCAAAAAGGATGGACAATGCACATGTACAATGTAATACATGTGTTCCGCAGATCACAAGGTCATCTGAAGAAACAGAGCCGATAGTTCAGCGGAAGATCATGCACCTGGAGACGATCAAAGACAGACTTACACGCGGTGGATGGGATCTGGCGATTACGGATGAAAACGTACATGATGTCCTCGTGCTCCTGAACAGACTCAATGATGTTGATTTCGGGGATACGGTGCGGGCAATGGATTCACGCGGATATGTATCAACCTTGTTTGACCAGGTCGGGGATAAAGACAAAGAAACCTTTGCAGTCCTTTTACGCAGGATCCACCTGAACCGCATGCGTAAGGTAAAAGATGGAACATTTGTGACGGATTCCTGCAGCGAGAAAAACCGCAAGAAGCTTGATACCACATCGATGGATATGGCGGACTGGGCAGAGCGCTGTCTGAAGATCATGCGCAAGTACGTCTTCGACATGGAGATTACGGATACTCCCGATCAATTGACTGTAGATGCCCTTGAATGGAGTTTCTTTCATCAGAAGGCTTATGGGGAACTTCCGGCGTATCGCAAGATCAAGTATGCAAATCGTATTGTAGAGAATTTCAGGCGGGTAAGTGAACAGCCGACAAAGTTTAGAGACGTATGCACGCAGCCATATGATCCCATGTGCAGTACGTTTGGCGGATACGTTTCTAGTTCAGATAACACTGTCAACTATTGTCCGGGGATCCTGAATAAGAGCAGGGAGGAACGGATCTCGCTGATGTTTCATGAGTATGTACATGTGCACGCAAGTGTAGGAGATACAGGGTATGGGCATGAACGGATCTACTTGTATATCCCGCCCGAAGATGCGATCAACAATGCAGATTCGTATACGCAGTTTGCGATCCAGGTCCTGAAACCCAAGGGCGTTCAAGTTTCCGCTTCAAGAAGAGACTACATCGAGGACAGCAACCCTAAGGATAAGGAAACGATGCAGAAAAGCCTGGCATTCGCTGCACGGCTGGTATTGAATGCACTGAATGTCCTGAGTGATGCCGAAAATGCGGCGGGTCAAAAAGGCGGGGCAAATGAACGGTTTTTCAAAACGCGGGACCGTGCCGAGCTTAGGCGTGTACTCGACCGGTTCAGGAATGTAGGCTCGGCATTTAGATCTTCGATTGAAGTGGAGTTTGAATCATCATGCGATAAAGGTGAAGCAGGCTACAATCGACATCCGGGTTCAGTAGTCCATATCTGCCCGGCATTTCTCTTTGAACGCGAAGACGATCAGACCAATCTGATGCTTGTCCTTGTAATGGAGCGCAAGGGTGGTGGTGATATCGGAAGCAAGCCTGGCACTTCTGCATTTCAAAAACAGGACAAAGATGATGCTTACAAGAATCTCTGGACATATGTTGCGTATGCACGCGATGTCAGCGGTCCGGGTACGTCCTGGGAGTTTGTCAATGCTGAGTTTCGCTATGAGAGAGAAATCCAAAATCAGTTTATTGATTTAAGCTCACAAATCTTGTTGCAAATCACTGACGAACTGGATATCAGAAAGGACATTCGCGATAAGCACGTGGAACATCTGCGCATTATTATGCTTGGCGACCTTGGCCGCAAAACAGTAAATAATCCCTCCCTTGCAGCAAAAACTTCTAAAGAGCATATCAGTAACCTCAGAGATCTCATGACCGTTGGTCGTATTGTTTCAGATGGTTTTCTCGCCTTCTCCAGCGAAGCCTTGATGAAACGTTTTCTTGTCGATGAACAGCATGCAAACGCCGCAAAAGAAATCACGGATCGGCTGGAAAAAATGCTGCGCGACGAAATTATGCATGAGGTGGAAAGCCAGATGCGAAGAATTGTCGCCGGCCTTCCAATGAATGTTCCATTCGCCCAACGGTTTGTTAATGTTCGCGTGCAGCATTTTATCAATAACCTAAAGCTGGTGGATGCATATGTGCCTTTTGCAAAGGAAGCAATGTCTGTGGGCAACAGGCTATATCTGCATATGGAGAAGCTCAAGGGGCTCTTGCCCGAGCCAAAGCGCAAAGCCTTTGAAGAGGTCTATTTTTTCCGAATCACGGCATTAGAGGGCATGGAAGAATGGGGTATGCTGTCTGGTGCTGCTGAAAATATTGCCGCAGGTAAGGCCTTCGACAAGAAGAATAAGCCGGGTGATCC
>DATDQA010000203.1:0-17781 GCA_035292505.1 Saprospiraceae bacterium
TCCATCATGATCTGCATCTATGAAGAATGTGGCCCAACTCCAATCTGTATGAGAAACTCCCGCGAGTTGAGCGATTTCAGAGAATGTCCCATTACCGTTATTCAGTTGTAACGCATTGAACATGTATTGATAGTGATAGCCATGATTTGCCAGAGTCCAGAATTTATCCGGATTCATACCACTCATATTGGTTTTATTCCGATAATGGTCTTCTGCAACCATATCCGCAACAAAAATGTCCGTGTATCCATCGTTGTTGATATCCGCGACATCGGCACCCATACTGAAATTACTCATATGCCGGACCGTACTATGAACCACATCCCTGAACGTGCCGTCGCCTTGATTGATGTACATCAAGTCCGGTTCTTCGTAGTCACTTGCCACGTAAATATCGGGTAACATGTCACCATTGAAATCACTCGTGGTCACACTGAGAGTATAACAGTAGTTACGCACGCCGGCCTGCTCAGTCACTTCCACGAAACGTGTACCATCATTTCGATAAAGCCTATCCGTAAACTGATAGTCAATGATTCCCTTCAGTTTAGGTTTTTCATACAGCGAACTTGGGGGTTGGTTTCCAACATAGAGATCCAGATCTCCATCAATGTCATAATCAAAGAAGTTGGCAATAATGCCATATCCGGCGTCGGCAATACCTAATTCACCGGCACGCTCACGGAATGTTCCGTTCCTTTGATTTTCATAATATAAGTTTAACCGCCTTGAAGGATCATCATAAACATGTTTGCACAGGTAGACGTCATCCCATCCATCACCATTCACATCAGCAATGGAGACTCCTGATGTCCAGTTTTCCTTCCTGGCAATCCCGGCATTTAGAGTAATATCCTCGAATCGCATTCCCCCTTTGTTTAAATAAAGCCTATCCTGTACCAGATTTCCGGCGAGATAAATGTCCAGTAAGCCATCATTATTCACATCCAGAAGTCCAACTCCTCCACCTGTCATGACATTGTCAAACAATAGTGCATTGAAGTGAATATTCTCGGTAATCGTATTTTCAAAATCAATACCGGATTCGCTTGAAGGGATTTTTATAAAAAGCTGATATTGTGTGGTATCTACATCGGCGAGATGCTTTTGTGTACATCCATAGAGCGAGAGAGAGAGGAGAGCAACCTGGAAAAATTTGTTCATTTTTTAAAGAATACTTTGAGCCAAATTTAAGTAAAAAACAGTGTCCTTATTCAAACCTGTATCTGTATTAAACCATATTCCGCAGGAGGGATCTTGTGAGATTTCTCTACCTTAGATCACCTTCTATAACTTAACGCAGAAACCTATGAAAAAGAAATGCCTGGAATGCGGATCTGAATTCCTGGGTCGTACAGACAAGAGATTCTGCTCGCCGGAGTGTAGGACGACATACTATAACCGCGCCAACAGCGACAAGACAAATTTCATGCGCAATATCAATAACATCCTGCGCAAAAACAGGCGTATCCTGGAGAAGTACAACCCAGATGGCAAATCAAAAGTGCACAAATCGAAACTTCTGGATGACGGTTTTAAGTTTAGTTATTTCACAAACGTATACCAGACCAAATCCGGGAAGACGTATTACTTCTGCTACGAGCAGGGCTATCTTTCTATAGATAATGACTGGTATGCTCTTGTGGTCCGCCAGGAATATGTAGACTGATCCAGTCATCGGCGAGTTACACGCACGGGGTAATCTACATCTACGATCCCCTTTCGCAGATTTTCAAGTTTACGCCGTACGAGCCTGCGTTTGATCGGCTTGATAAGTTCAGTAAACAGGATGCCTTCGATATGGTCATATTCATGTTGAATCACGCGAGCTGTAAGTCCGTCAAAGGTGATATCATGCCCCTTGAACGTTTCATCCTGAAAGCGTAAATGAATTCTTTCAGGACGTTCCACATCTGCACGGATCTGTGGAATGCTCAAACATCCTTCTTCATACTCCCAGAAGCTACCATCCTCATTCACCTTCCTGGCATTAATAAACACTTGTTTGATCCCTTTGAAGTCCCTTTCTTCATTTTCGAGTTGAGTCGTATCTACCACGAAGAGACGAATCGAACGTCCGATCTGTGGGGCAGCGAGACCTACGCCCTTCGCTGTATACATGGTCTCCCACATATCGGAAATCAAGGTCTCAAGATTTTCATAGCCAGGCTCAATCACTTCCGCCTTCTTTTTGAGTATCGGCTGTCCGTAGATATAGATAGGTAGAATCATGGGAGGTGCACATCATTCAAATGACCAAGATATTCCTGCAGGATTAGCACTGCACTGACATTGTCTATCAGAGATTTGTCCCGACGTTTCATCTTTGGAACACCTGCCCTTCGGATCAATTCTGAAGCTCTCTTTGATGACAGATGCTCATCCTGAAATAGAATGGATATATCAGGAAAACTGGATTTGAGCTGTTCTATAAATTTTTCCAGTGCACTTAGGGTCTCTTTGTATTCGTGGCCCGGGCGCCCGCACACGATCAACTCTACTTCTTCGTCCTTCATATAATTCCTGAGGAAATCAATGACGTGTGAAGTTTTCAATGTGGTCACCGGACTGACAATGATCTTCAATGGATCCGTTGCTGCAATACCTGTACGCTTTGTGCCAAAATCAATACCCAGAATTCTTGCCATGGTGAACCGCAAAGATAACCAGCCGTCCATTTTTTTATCACAGCAAACGCAAGTAAGGAGGACTGGTGCCCTGCCGGGCGCACTAACAAAAAAGAACCCCCTCCACTCGAAAGCAGAGAGGGGTCCCATCCCAAAAACAGTAAACTCTTATGAATAAAACGAAACTGCTACTCGATCCGAATCATTTTCCGCGTGGCGGAGAATTCATCGGTACTCACCTGACAATACAACACACCTCTCGCATTCAAATCCCTGATCTCGACATCGTTGCGACCAGCGTGTGCATCCACAGTACGTTTATCCACGATCTGGCCGGTGACATTATAAATTGTAATTGTTGCCTGTGATGCCCGCGGTGTGATAAAACTCACTACTGTTAAATCGGAGAATGGATTCGGCCGGTTTTCCAGTAGCTCGAACTCCGTCGCTATCTGAGACGCCTCCAAAGGATCTGTAAATTTCAGCCCAATATTCAACACCTCTCCCTGTGAATTGTATGCCTCAGCAATTGTGGCAACCGAGTTCACATTCATACCCTTGCTCAACACACCATCTGATAGTGCACGGAATCGCAGGGTAAACAAAGTCTTCCCTTCAGCCATATTGAATGGATTCACGTCAGACCAACTCGTGGTGATGACTCCACTTGCCGCATTACGGGTATTGAAGTTGTCTTCAGTGACTTCCATTGCGCCAGAGGCAAATTCTTCATACATCATGATCGTGGCGTCAAAACCCAGGGTAAATTGATAGCCTTCCAATGCTATTTCTTCACCAGCCTGGAATTCCACTTCAAAGACCTCGCCTTGCTTGAACTCACGCTCCTGCACTTGCAACGTGAGTGCATCAGGATTCGTCCGGGTCACTACAGTATTCAAGTTGGCGACGACAGTGTTGTTGACATCACCCACTTTGATGCCGATAAAGTCAACGTTCGCCATCGTAGTGCTAAACGGAGCAATCTCAAAGGATTCCGCAAACTGCTCATTTAGCGGATTCGCAGGATCAGTAAAGTCATAGCTTGCATCCACAAAGCGCCACGACGTATTTTCAGGAATTTCATTAATAATACCCAGGATCAGTCTTCGTAATGTCACAATGTCAATAGCACTGATACTATTGGATTTATTAGCATCGGCAGCAATCATCTTGTACGGGCTTTCCAACTGGTGCATACCGAGCAGATGCTTCTGAATCTGAATCAGATCAAGCGTAGATACACCGTTCTTCCAATCATTGTTTTTCCCGGGCATCACCTGGTAACTCCCACCAAGAGGCATTGTCGGGAACGTATAATCTCCCGATCCATTTGTTGTGACTGGTACCAGGCCACTGCCTGAAAGGGTGACATCAACATCCTTCACATTCTGTGTAGACTCTGTAGAAATCTGACCTGAGATAGTACCGGTGAGCTGCGGTCCATCTTCACATGCATTCAAGTTATCCTGGATATCAATCGTGGTTGTGCAAAAATCCTGTTCTCCAATCACTTGATCGGTCACCCAGATTTGGACCGTCTGCAATCCAAGATCGTTGCAGGTGAATTCCATACTCTTGTCTGTAGTATCCGGAGAGAAAGAAAGAGTCACGGGATATCCACATGCATGGTACGATGAGGCATCAAAGTCTACTGCCCAGATAATGACCATGCCCCAATCTATTTCACCATCATTGTCAGTATCGACAGGCATCAGGTCCGCGGCTAAAAACAGGCAGACAGGTGTCGGCGGCTTGCAAGCCAGGACTTCTACAATTTGCTCACGTACGGTCTCACTGCCGCATCCATCTTCAAAGGAAAAGATGAATCTGTGCTCGCCGATCGGCAGGAAGCGCGAAGCATCGATCACCGAACCAAAACCTTCACTCGTAAAATCGATCAACCCATCATTGAACAAATCGATCGTGCACGAGGCTCTCAGTTCATCATCCGGAGTGCAATCGTCCGTAGCCTCTTGAATCAGCTCTACGAAGAGATCATCACAGTCCACTTCATTGCAGATGGAAATCGGATCCTGGTCAGTCAGGAATTCAGGGGCTTCGGTATTGAGCACCTTGATGACCTGCTTGTATTCCCAATAGCCATAGTATCCACCATAGCCATTCGGACCATACTGGCACCAGTCAATAACTCTCCATGTACGTAAGATCTTGAGACATGCGCCACCTACAAATTCAAAGACAAGATCCTCGTAATTCACACCAACCAGGTCACACTCATCTTCGAAGATAATTGGAGCTCCGGTTTGTTCGGGATCTGTATCCGCTCCACATCCAAACACATCGACATCACACGGCCATATCACGCCATCGTTCGGATCATTATTAAAACAGGTCTGATCATTGATATAGAATGGATCGAAATTCTGAACGTAGATGTACTGATAGCAAAATGCCTCTCGTCCTCCCGGGTCTGTGGCTGTAAAAATCCGGATAATATACCCGACACCGCAGTTGTTGAGGGCCGGGAAAGATTCTTCTGTGACTTCAACATCACAATTATCCTGTGCTAATCCATCCAAGCCGATACAAACAAAGCCGAAACCATCTGCATTCGGATTCGTAGGATCGTAGACACAAATCTCCTCACGCTCATCCGGATCAGTGCGGACGGTTCCAAAAATGGAGAGATCATCCACATCAAAATCAAAGTCACAGCTCACCGTGATATTATTTGGGCACTGGATTACAGGAGGCAACTTATCCTGGACTTCAATCTCAACCATACAGCTATTGTAATTGCCACTTGCATCGGTGACCCGTAATTCGATCATGATCGGTCCTTCACCTACGTCGCAGCAGGCGAATGGTACATATGAATGGAAGTGAACAATGCCTTTGTCATGATCAGTGACGTAGCCGTCGGGCATTTCATCCTCACCGGCTCCATAAGTCGTCCAGTCAAAATCGATGCAGGACGTCATCCGGCGCGCTGTGAATGTGACAGGACCGCATTCATCATAACTTCCATCGTCAAACGCAGATGCTTGTACGAGTGTGAGCCCGTGTCCGTATTCATTTGTCAACGATACAATAGTGTGTTCATCACAAATTGGTACCGGTGCAGTCCAATCCTGCACTGTAATCGTCCATGTGCACTGAGTACTATTGAAACATTCGTCATATGCAGTGTACGTAATGAGATGAACTCCAATAGGAAGTTGGATGTAGGCACCATTTGTATTAAGCAGATTATTGGCAAATCCAAAAGGATAAGAAGCTGATATCTGGATGACATCATTACAATTATCCTCGGTGAAGGGAATCGGTAAATACACAGTGGCCTCGCAATTGAGGATGCCGGTAGACACCGTGATATCATCGGGGCATTCCATATACGGCCCTTCATTATCTACCAGTTCAATCAACTGAATGTAGATCACCTCGGTCTCGCCTGAGCAATGCCATTCAAACGCACGCCACATCCGCATGATCTTCTTTACGCATGTGAAGGGTCCAATGATCAGATCCTCATAGAAGATCTGTGCATTGCATTCGTTGATAAAGTCCGGATAGATGGGCACTCCATCAATAGTGGGCACACCTGCCCCACCCAAATACAATGGTGCCGCATCGGGTATACCATCTGCCGGGTTGACATCCAGGAAGTTTGCGTCACAGGCCAGTTCATTTTCATTGAGAATAGATAATGAGTCAGGCCAATCGATCTGATCGAAATCAATGCGTTCGAGATACAGTACTTCTGTACATGTATCTGCATAGTTGCCGGAAGCATCAACAGCTGTATACTGCCGCGTCATTTTACGAATAAAGTCCGGATGACAGATCGGTGTGATAGTTTCATTCAACAGAATAATCTGAGCACCACCCGGGCAGTTTTCAATTAAATCTGGTCCAGGATAGACTACTGCCTCAAGGCAATTGACAACACACTCAGGACTTACATCTCCTGGCGGTACATCAGGACAATTGCATGAAAGCATGGGTGGCAACTTGTCCTCTACGGTGATGTAAGACCAACAAGATTGTCCGGAGATGTTGTCATAGACAGAGGCAATGAGGGTTTCGTCCCTCTCATCTTCAGTCACCATAGGTGAGGTGGGAATTGTATCCCCATCCAATTCGATGACATAAACAGTGAATTGACCGTTGGGGCATTGATCTAAATATGCCACCATTTGCGGTGTGACCACAGCTTGACAATCCTGGTCAAGCGAAACCTGGGCCCCGTGGCATGCGAGTACGCATCCTTGTGACGAGGCACGTGGTAGAAAAGCAGCTAATATGAGAGCTACTGTTAGGAGGGCTTGGGACAACGTTTTACGTATCTCACTACAATGCCCATCTCTCCCCAATGAAACCGAAGTTTTCATTTGCAACATGAGACCTTAATTTTAGTTAATCAAAAAATCCTATATGCACATGGGATGGAAGTAGTGCCAAGTGACACATTTCCAGCATGTTACTCAAACTGTTGTGTTGGGATTCGTAAGAATCCTCCGGTAGGTTCTATTATCCGGAGGTCGGTCGGGTCTGCTCTCAATCGGTCCGGTCTAAGGATATATCAATTATATCTTTAATCCTTATACCCTTTTTTTACAGGTGAAAACAATTGATGTTTTTCACTAATACGATACAAATATAGAATACCTATAATATGTTGGTTAGGCTGGGGGTGGGTATTTTTTACATAATAATAATTAATCAATTGTAAAATGCTGTATTACAATTAGATAAACTGTAATAAGAGGATAAAAAAGATCCCTCCGGAAATGTCATTCCCGGAGGGAAACAGATCAGGAACACCAGAGGCGTCACTTTTCCAAGGGTCACCTCTCTTCTCACGAAAACTCTCCTTATTCGAGCAGGATCATTTTTCTTGTACCTCTGAAATGATCTGTAGATATCGTATAGTAGTATATCCCACCTTGCCCAAGATCCTTCACTGTAAGCATAAACTCGTGATAGCCCGGGTCTACCTTATTTGATTGTTTGTGAACGAGTCGACCATCATAAGAATATACTTCAAGTACTACTGTTGAAGACTCCGGAAGCTGCACAGGAATTACTGTTCCCGCCGCGAATGGATTTGGAACATTTTGGAACACAACAAAGTCCAGGTCGGCGATTTTCCCGCCGATCTCCAATCTCACCGGAAGTATCTGACCGTCGTCCTCTCCATAAGCCTCCGGAGCCAGCATCGCAGGATATACAGTGAGTACGTCAGACAACATGACGTTCTTGGTCACTTGTAGAGATAAGCTAAAGAGAATCTCACCCGCTGGCAGATTGCGTGGTGAAGATTCATACCACAAAGAGCTTATCAAGCCCTGATCAACAAGCCCTAAACCAAACCACTCCTCATTCAGAAAACTTCTCTCTGGAAAAGAGATCCCTTCAAAAACCGCGATGTTAGGATCGAAATGGAGGCTAAACTGATAACCAACCAGTTTTTTATAATTAATGACGGATACAGGTATCACAACTAATTCACCAGCATGCAACATTCTATTGTCAATTGCAAGGATCATGGCATCCTCTGAACGTACCTTTACAGTCTCCGACTGCGCGAGAAAGACAGTATTATTTACATCTCCAATTTTCACACCGACAAAGTCTTTTTGCGTCATGTGTTGCATTAGTGGATCAAAATTTAGACTTTCGGGAAATGCAGGTACCCATGGATTTTGAGGATCAGCAAATTCATAATGGGCATCTACAAATCTCCACGAAGTATTCCTTGTATAAGCCGGAATATTGTCAAGCAACAATCGGCGTATCTCTATGAGATCCATGACTGAAATTGTACCACTGTTGTTTGCATCGGAGGCGATGAGTTTATATGGTGAATCCAGAGATCTGATTCCCAGCAAGTGCTTCTGAATTGCGACAAGGTCTAATGTCGTGACGCCATCCTTGTGATTGACATTCCAGAACGGTGTGATTTCGTAACTACTTCCGGCTATAAGGTCACGATATACATAGCGACCATTTGTTCCGGTATTCACCGTTTGCATAGAAGGTTCTGAGATCAGCACTGGTACATATCCGATCATTGCCTTGTTTTCACCAAATATTTCGCCTGTGATAATAAGTCCATCCCCACAGATATCCAGTGTATCCCTGAGATCAAGGTCTCCGCGGCATGTATCTATTGGATTACCGTCAAGATCAAACGTGTAAATCATCACGGGTTCTACGCCAACTTGAGGGCACATAAAGATCATAGAAGAATCCAGTGGATCTGTGGGGGAATAACTGAACTGGTAGTCATCGATATCCGTACAACTCCCTGGAGTAAAGGTGATGAACTCCTCTGCTAAGACTGTAATTTCGAAGTCGTCAAGAAAACGGATAATCTTTTCGCACATGACTGTCGCCGGATCGGGGTCCAGGACTGTTACAATTACATCCATACTGTTGATATTCCCGCAGGCGTCCGTGCTTGTAAACACAACGATCGTAGTTCCTATCGGGTAGTCTCCACTCGCATTTCCGCCGCCGGCATTAAAACTGTTTGTGATTGGCGTTGACATTCCACAATCCGTAGCAGTGGTGATAAGAGTGACAAAGGCAACACACGTTACAGAATCCGCTGTGACTGTAATATCATTCAGAAGAGTGAATACGGGTCCGACATTATCATTCAGAATGATCATCTGTGTGAATGTGAAAATCCCGTTCTGCGTACCGTCCTCAAGCTGACAGGAATCAATTACCGTCCAAGTCCGGGTTATTTCGATACATGGGGTCATTGGATCATTATCGACCGTCATTTCAACGTCATCGGAATAAGAGACCGAAATATTCGTACAGGTACCCGAATCGATCACAGGTTGATTCCCGGGACCGGGGTCTGTCGAACTACATGGCCCAAGATTCACTAAAGCTGGTGGCCAGATAATATCAGTTTCATCAAATGGATCCGGGTCCATGACAGTTATCGTCTGAGCACATTGAGAAGAATTTCCCGATGGATCAGTAGCGGTAAAGGTCCTTACGATCGTACCCTGGCCGCAGTCATCACGATTATCGACAATCGCCTCCATCAATGTGACTGGCGGACAATTATCTGATACTATTGGTGTGCCAAAGGGTGAAAGATCTTCGATATCGATCGGATCATCACAATCCACCGTCATATTCGGTGGACAGGTTAAAGATGGCGGAGTATTATCACTGACAGTGATAATTGCTGTACAAGTCGCTGAATTTCCTTCACTGTCTGTCACAGTAAGGATGACAAGATTGGGGCCAATATCCGTACAATTGAAATTCGTTTCTGAAAGTTCGAATGTCAATTCCCCCGCAAAACAACCACCACCGGAGCCATCATCGACATCCTCCGGCAGTACAATAACCTGACCATTAGCATCAAGAAAAACCATCAGATTCTGACATAGTGCTACCAGACCTCCTGGATCTTCCACAGTTACGATAGCCGTACATGTGGAGGTATTTCCGGAATCATCCGTGACAGTGAGTACAACAATATTCTCTCCTACGTCATCACAAGTGAAAGTAGAAGGATCTACTGACAAGGTGATAGCATCACAATTGTCTGATGAACCGTTATCAATTTGCTCAGGAGTGATCGCGGCATTCCCCGATCCATCCAGAGTGACGGTGATATCCTGTGTCAGGCACAAAGGGCCTATATCATCAATGACAGTCACCTCTGCGGTACAGGTCGAAACATTTCCATTTACGTCCGTTGCCGTAATCACAACTATGACGATGCCTACACCTTCACAGTCAAATGTACTTGGTTCGACCATGACAGATTCCAACTCACAATTATCCGCAATCCCATCATCCACATCTGCCACTTCTATTGAAGCATTGCCATCGGCATCCAGGAAGACCGTGACATCCTGAGTAAGACATTCCGGAGCCAGGGTATCTTGCACTGTAACAATCGCCGTGCATGTGGCAGTATTCCCTGTCACATCAGTCACCGTAAGTGTCACGGTATTATCACCGATGTCCTCACAGTCAAACTCAAATGGATCTACAGAGAGTTCAATATCACCACAGAGTGATGAAGAACCTCCATCTACGTCGTCCGGAGAGATCACAACCACACCATTCTCGTCCAGGAATACAGTGATGTCGATACATTCGGCTATCGGCTCATCACCACCTAGCACTGTGACGTTGGCCGTACAGGTCGATGAATTTCCATTCTCGTCTGTGACTGTCTGGACAACAACGACAACATCCTCGCTATTACAATCGAAGGTATTTGGATCGACAGTAATTGTAATTGTTTCACAGTTATCGCTACTTCCATCATCTACCGCATCATTCGCAATTGTCACCGTGCCATCAGGACCCAGTTCCACTGTAATATCCTGTGTGAGGCATATCGGATCGATATTGTCCTCCACAGTCACCTCCGCAGTACATGTAGAAGTATTTCCGTTTACATCGGTTACCGTCTGTGTCACGATTACGATGCCTACATCATCGCAATCAAAGTTTGCAGGTGTAACTGCAATAGACAGAATGCCACAGGCATCGCTGCTTCCATCGTCTACTGCAGTATTGCTGATCGTCGCCATACCGTTGGCATCGAGCTGTACGGTGATATCCTGAGTGACGCATGTTGGATCTATATTATCCTCCACGGTGACAGTCGCTGTACAGTTTGCTGTGTTGCCATTGACATCAGTTACTGTCTGTGTCACAATCACGATTCCCACATCGTCACAGTCAAACTGTGTTTGGCTGAGAATGATGCTTTCAATATCGCAATTATCGCTACTGCCATTGTTCAGAGCGTTATGACTGATGGTTGCCATGCCGGCAGCATTCAATTGAACCACAATATTTTGTGTGAGACAAATCGGATCAATATTATCCTCTACTGTCACAATAGCTGTACATGTTGAAGAATTCCCATTTACATCTGTGACCGTTTGTACTACTTCTACCGGCGCATCTGTGTCCTCGCATGTGAATGTGTTTGGATTAATATTGATTGTTTCAATATCGCAATTATCCGTACTTCCATCATCCAAAGCATCACCCGCCAGCATAACACTTCCATCTGCATCCAACTGAACTGTCAGGTCCATGGCATTACATTCCGGAGCGATGCTATCCACTACAGTCACTATTGCCGAACACGTAGCAGTATTACCAGAATCATCGGTAGCTGTCAGAATCACGACGTTTGGCCCGACATCCGAGCAATCAAAAGAATCCGGATCGACTTCCCGTATAGGCATACTACAGTCGTCTGTCACACCGTCCACATCATCCGGTGTTATGTTGACCATGCCCATTTCATCGAGATATACGGTCACATCCATACACATCACCATGGGAGGCATTTCTTCAATAGTGACAATCGCGGTGCATGTGTCCGCCAGACCGACCTCGTCAATGACAATGAGATCGACTTCGTTATCACCAATATCACCGCAATCGAAGCTATCCTGTGATATGTAGACAGTATCGATTTCGCAATTATCCGTAGATCCATCATCGATCATGTCCGTTGTAATCACAATCATCCCCATATCGTTTAGCTCTACAGTAATGTCCATGCACTCAGCCTCAGGAGGTACAGTATCCTTCACTTCTACTAGCGCTGTACAGCTCGCCGTATTTCCGGATTCATCTGAAACGGTCAACACTACCACCACCGGAGAACTGATGTTTGAGCAATCAAATAAAGTATCACTGAGCTGCCTGCTGACAATTCCACAATTGTCAAAAGAACCATTGTCGATTGAGTCAACGAGCAAGACAACTGTCCCATCTTCACCGAGAAAGAGACAGGCATCCTGACATAGGGCGGTAGGAGGTGTTTTGTCCGAAACTGTCACTTGTATCATACATATCGATACGTTACCCGCAAAATCAATAGCCTGAAAAATTACCATGACAGACTCACCAACATCTTCACAACAGAATTTTACCGAGGGACCAAAAACAAGATTCCCTGGTGTGTCGCAATTATCGTCCATACGGCGTATTGCTCTTGAGGCAATTCCGCAATTGTCGGTGGCAATGAACGCACTACTGTTAGCATACAGAAACGCCATGCCATTGACATCAAGGGTAATATTGAGATTATTACACACGACAACCGGGTTATCATCATCAATCACGGTAACGGTGTACTGACAGGTCGCTGTGTTGTTACAATCATCACGCGCATATACAGTGATGATATGCGGACCAAGATCCAGCAATACTTGCTGACCCGGGTAGAAAATGCCAGGTACATCACTCACAGTAAACCATATATCGATCAACGCATCATCAGAGCATATATCTGTGACAATTGGTGTAGGGAATGTATAGCTCGCAGAACACTGTAGCATAAATGTTCCCAATGTGATATCAACCGGACAAATGATCTCCGGTGGCACAGTATCAATGATCAGAATCTCCTGTGGATCTGAGATTTGCTCGCCTGTGCACCAATCCATCACTCTCCAGAGTCTGATAATCTTTGTTTGTCCCGAACACATTGGAATAATATTGTCCGTCTTCCAGGCGATGAGTTCACAAAAATGATGGATGGGTCCCCCCTCGATGGTTGGTCCGCCGATGACTTCCGGATCTGTGTTGGCACCGTCGCAGTTGATCATGGTGTCGGCAGGAAACATGACATCAGCGAGATCGAATTTTTCCAGATAGATACGTTGGTCACAACTGTTGCTATTTCCATAGTCATCAGTTGCATGATACGTGATATCTACATATCCTGCAATGCCATCCGGATCACAATTCAGTTCAGTAATTGTGTACTCATAATAGACATAGGGATTGTCATCACAATTATCATCGACAGCATCGAGAAATGAGAGATAATCAAGTGTCAACAGGTCCACGTTACAGGCTATCGTATCATCCTCACAACTCATAAATGGTTTGAGCTTATCCTCTACAATCAACGTGCTCATGCATTGATTTTGAGTGGGTAACTCGAGGACCACGGCCATAAGTTCATCACCAATCTCGGCACAGGTGACCAAATTGGTCAGTGGTCCCATAATGTCTACCACGTACATGTTCAGGGGATACATCGGATCAAGCACCAGCATTCCCGGTGTCACAATTGCCTGGCCATTCTGATCAAGCGAAATCTGTACACTCGGAATACAAGCAAGTGCATTTGCATTAATCCCCTCTGTCTCTTGCTCTGTAATAAACTCCTGAAGGGGATCGTAAGGTGAATAGTAACTTGTCGCAGGCCAATCGTCCACGGCAGCCTGGACAGCAGACGACAGAAGGCATACACCGGCCAGGAAGAGATGGCCGATGAATGCCGAAAAAGGGGTGTTTGGGATGAGACCCACTATTGTCGTTTTCATATTAATAAAAATTTAAACTCATTTCAAAAAAATGGAAACCCAGATGGGATCCGATCATGATTGGCAGTGCTCAGAGTGAGAAATCTGAAAGGACGGATCAACCTGGACAGTGGTGTAAGTCCGGTCTTTCGAAAGAAAAGGGAGTGAAGCAGCGTATCGCCGCCTCACTCACCAACTACTATCATCCTCAAGGTCCTATATTCTGTATCCGTCGAAATAGTATACGTATAAACTCCTTGCCCTTGCAACATCATGGCATCCAGCAAGAATGTGTTGTATCCCGAATTGCCATTGATCTCTTCACGGTGCACCATTTTCCCATCCGGGCTGAAAACCTCCAACTTCAGTGGCATGGCTTCCGGGAGCAGCACAGGAATGATTGTTTTGTGCGTGAATGGATTCGGTTGGTTTTGATACATCAATAATTCCGTCTCAGTATGCCAAGAATGGATGACCAATTTGGGCACAGCCATTCTTCCATCCTCCAGCAACCCTTCTATCGGAGTTACGGCTTCACTGATGCGTAGTTCTACGTGACTGAGCGAAATCTCTTTTTTTGCAAATACGTTCAATGTCAGTAACGCCGTAGTATTTCCATTCTGATCCACATCGTACCTTGTCCAACTCACAGGAAGCATACCCTGGTGTAGGTGTTCAATGTTCCAATGCGCATCGGTGAGGAGCGCGGACCCGGGAATTGGTGTGATGTCCATGTATTGTGGGTTCCATTCGAGGGTAAATTGCATTCCTTGTATCTCACCGATACGATGACATAAGATTTCGACTGTGGTTGTTTCGCCGGATCTCAGATGCTGATCTTGCAAAAGCATGTCTATCATGCCTGGTGCTTGCCTTGTTTCTATCGAATTGGCAAGGATGCTACTCATTGCAGAACCATTCATATCCCCAACCTTGATTGCTATAAAATCAACATCCATGTCACCATCCAGTGATCCGATTTCGTATGTCTCAGGAAATGCCTCCAATAATGGATTTAAAGGGTCAGAAAACTGATACAGAGCATCCACGAACCGCCACGAGGTATTGTTTGGAATCACCTGAGTAATACCGAGAATAAGCCGACGAAGAACGACTATATCCATCGCGGAGAGTGTCTCAGAGTGGTTTGCATCGCCCGCGATAATCTTATACGGACTATCTAGTGCCTGAATACCGAGGAGGTGCTTTTGAAGTAAAATGAGATCGAGCGTGGATATGCCTTTTTTATGGTTTGTATCCAGGATTGGCTCTACCCGGTATGCACCTCCAAATGGCATTGGTGGAAATGCATACTCTCCGTTATCATTAGTAAGCGTTGGGGGCAAATTGCTTCCAACGAGATTCACTGAAACGCCAGGTACATGTTCAGACAGTGATGTTGAAATCGTACCTGTCACAATTGCCTGTTGTTGGTTGGTTTCGGGGCAGACATCGAAATTGTCCTGGATTGTGAGAGTGACAATGCAGAAGTCCGTATTACCATTATCATCGATCACCCACAGTTCAACCAGACTTACACCAAGGTCCTCACAGTCAAATACGCGTGAAACATCACCTGGATCTGATGAAAATGCAACCTGAACCGGATTACCGCAGGCGTGATCACTCCCTGCATCGAAATCCGAAGCCCACAGCGTAACCATACCCCAATCGGCTTGCTGATCGCCATCGGTATCTACAGGCATCAATGTTGTAGTCAGGTCGAGACACTTTGCTGACGGAGGCTTGCAACTTTCCATAGTGATGTACTGCTCTTCTGTCGTGACATTACCGCAGAAATCTTCGACAGAGTAGAGAATACGATGTACACCAAGAGGCAATTGAATATTCAAGAGTACATTCTCACCGAATAGAGGTGTGTATAGCTGCTCTAATGAACCGTTGTTATTCTCATCGACGCCAACAGTCCATCGCAATGCTTCAGGTCCACTACAGTCGTCGATGGCTGAAACCTCAAGCTGCACATGACCGGGTCCACAACCAGGATCGTCTGTACAGACCACTACTTCTTCCTCAAGTGTAATTTCCGGCCCGACTGTGTTCACCACCTTTATCACCTGCGTTCGCGTCCAAATGCCCTCTCCCCCACCCACCTGGTACTGACACCAATCCAGGACTGTCCACGTGCGCAGTATTTTGAAACATGCCTGCTGAGAATTGGAAAAATCAAATACAAGATCTTGATATGTGAATGTCACAAGTTCACACTCATCTTCTTCTAATACGGGGAAGTCGTGAGGTGCAGGTAAATCTTCCGGGTCCAAAAGGTCCACTTGACAAATATCCATGGTAGTATAGTCAGGTGGCCAGGAGATATTACTTTCGTCGAATGGAGTATAATTAATAATGGTAATCCATTGCTCGCAAGAAACAGACAGTCCTCCCGGATCTGTGGCAGTAAATATTCTGAGAATATGACCAGTACCACAGGCACTATGAATATCGAATATTGCAGTATCTGTAACTGAAACCGAACAGTTATCTATGGCAATTCCGTCAATGCCCACGCAAGTGATTCCGTCGGTATAAGGATTTCCCGGATCATCAAGGCAGATGTCCTCGCGATCCGCCGGGGTTGTGACCACATCTCCGAATACTGAGAGGTCATCTGGGTCATAATCAAATACACAACTGATAGTGAGATCTGATGGGCAAATGATTTGAGGCGGGATCTTGTCCTGCACTTCAACCTCTAACATGCAGTCTGCAAAATGCCCAACCAGATAATCGTCCGGTACGATACCAGGCACAGGCAGGACATCGTACACACGGAGAATGACCATGAGATTTTCATTCCCCACATCTTCACAGCAGAACTTGATGTAGTCATCAAACTGATATAACGAATTTCCATCGTAGAAACAATCAAACCCATCAGGAGGGGTCATTCGTTTCACCTTGAAATACACCGTTCCGCAATTGTCCGTACTTCCTCCATCAAAGGCTTCAGCCGGTATTACCGTCATACCCATTACATTAAGAGAGACCACAACAGATGCGAGACAAACAGGAATAGGGGGTTCGTCATCTCTGTCTAGCGTCTGGGTACATTGTGCAGTATTACCACAAGCATCAGTAGCAGTCCATGTTCGACTGATCGAAAATTCCATTGAACAAGGACCTGGTATATAGTTGTCAGAATAAGTGATATCCGGTGTTGCATCACAATTATCTGAAGCAGTAGCTGTACCTGTATCCGCCGGATCTGTACTTTCACCACCCACCAAAGTCACATCAGGAGGACAGAAAATCGTCGGGGGAGTATTGTCTTCGACAGAAATGATTTGCACACAACTGCTGCTGTTACCACAAGCATCTGTAGCTGTCCAGGTTCGCGTGATGGTGTGGCAAATACCAGGGCCTACGACATCAGTGTAGTCAATAGACGGAGTCGGATCACAAAAATCCGCTGCTGCCGCACTCCCTGTATCCGCAGGATCCGTGCCCTCATCACATTCCACGGTTGCATCCGGGGGACAAACAATGTTTGGAGGCGTATTGTCCACAACAGTAATGATTTGCGCACAAGTGGATGAATTTCCACAAGCGTCTGTCGCGGTCCAAATACGCGTGATAGTTAAACACGAACCTGGATCTGTGATATCCCCATATGATGTCGAAGGAGCAGAATCACAATTGTCTGAAGCCGTAGCTGTTCCTGTGCTCGCAGGATCTATACTTTCATCGCATTCCCATGTCAGATCCGCAGGACATGAGATTTCAGGAGGTGTTGTGTCTACTATAGTAACCGTCTGGGCACAAGTTGCTGAATTACCGCATTCGTCTGTCGCGGTCCAAGTCCTGAAGATGATGAACTCATTGGGACATTCACCTTGTACTAT
>DATDQA010000204.1:0-13462 GCA_035292505.1 Saprospiraceae bacterium
TGCTCCGGAGATCAGATCATAGACATGGGCTGCAAAGAGTCGCTCACCTGTCTCGCCATCTTCTACATAGCCACTTATACTGAATGGGGCGAAATACCCGGCATCTCTGTACAAAATGATCTGCCCGTCCTGTTCTCTAAACGCGAGACCGGTATCATCTAATAGGATCGTCAGGATCGCATTTAGACTTGCATCGAACTCACGGGTTATGATCCGATCAGGCACCATGTCGGGACTAAAGACGACATTGACACCACTGGCTGTGCTTAACTCTTTGAGTGCCTGGCTGAGCTGAGCCTGATGAAAGGTAATATGAATAGACATCCCAGAGTCATTATCCTGGGCATGTGATGAGAAGGCCGATGCAAGGCATATCGCCCATATCCATTTCTGGTAGAATTGTACCCGTCTCATCATATTCAAAGACAGTGTATTACGGGAAAACGTTTGACAATGTCAAAGATCGCGAGAATAAGCAGACTAAGCTACGACAGAAAGGCCATGCACGTTACCTAGTTCTAGCATATACTCATACGCCGCCTCATACTCATTCGCCAATTTCCCATCGAGTATCGCCTCCCGAATCGCTGTCTTGATATCACCTACCAGGCGTGAAGGAGGTATACCAAAAGTCTTCATGATCAGTTCGCCGGTAATCGGAGGCTGCCAGTTGCGCAGGTGATCTTTCTCTTCTACCTCGATGAGCCTCTTCTTCACCAGCTCATAGTTCTCCCTGTATTTTTTACGCTTCGCAGGATTCTTTGAAGTGATGTCTGCACTGCAGAGAATGAGGAGATCTTCGAGATTATCTCCGGCATCATAGAGCAGTCGACGGATTGCAGAGTCAGTGATCTCTTCTTTTGTCAGGCTGATCGGCCGCAGATGCAGTCTTACTAACTCTTGCACATATTGCATCTTCGTATCAGTGGGTAGTTTCAGGTTTCTGAAGATACGAGGCACCATCGCAGCACCTACTGCATCATGTCCGTGAAAGGTCCATCCATGTCCTTCTTCAAAGCGTTTTGTTTCAGGCTTTGCAATATCATGGAGAAGTGCTGCCCAGCGGAGCCAGAGATTATTGGAAGTTGCAGCGACATTGTCCACAACTTCGAGTGTGTGAAAGAAGTTGTCTTTGTGACCTTTGCCATCTACATACTCCACTCCCTGGAGTTTGACGAGCTCTGGCAGGATGAGATGGATCAAACCCGTTTTCAATAAAAGCTTGAATGCCTGCGACGGCTGGGGGCACATGAGCATTCTATTGAGCTCGTCCGTAATGCGCTCTTTTGACACGATACTCAACCTCTCGCGATACTCTGAGATTGCTTCCAGCGTCTTGGCTTCAATATAAAATCCGAGCTGTGCGACAAAGCGTATGCCACGGAGCATCCGCAATGGATCATCTGAGAATGTCTTTCCTGGTTCAAGCGGTGTCTTGATCAGCTTTTGTTCGAGATGCAGGACTCCGTCGAATGGATCTATCAGCGTTCCATAATCCTGTTCATTCAGGCTAATGGCGAGCGCATTGATCGTAAAATCCCGTCTGAGTTGGTCGTCGCGCAGTGTGCCATCTTCCACAACAGGCTTTCTTGAGTCGGATCGATACGATTCTTTCCTTGCACCGACGAATTCGATATCGAAATCATCATGTTTGATGAGCGCAGTACCGAAATTTTTATAAACAGCGAGGTGTGGCTTTGGAGTCAGTCTGTTTGCAACTTCCTCTGCGAGTCGAATACCGCTCCCCTGACAGACGATGTCAATATCTTTTGACGGCAGCTCAAGGAACTTATCACGCACATGTCCACCGATGACATAGACCGGATAGCCAAGTGCTTTTCCTGACTCCCCGATGACATCGAAGAGTCGTTGTTCGATCTCATTCACTTCAAAGCGCATGGATCAGACTGCTAGGGATAATACAGATTCAGAAGAATAGACCTCGGCAATATCATCGAGGATTTGATTCAGCATGGCAGGATCTTCCTCAGTGACCAATTTCGAACGGTATTCTTTGATGAAAGGAAGCCCTTTGAAGTAATTGGTGTAGTGCCGGCGCATCTCGAGGACACCGAGCTTCTGCCCTTTCCACTCTACCGAGTGCATGAGATGTTTTCGTGCAGCATCTACCCGTTCTTCAATTGTTGGTGGAGGAGGAACTTCACCCGTCTTGAAGAAGGCTTTAATATCTCTGAAGATCCATGGATAGCCGATACTCGCTCTGCCAATCATGATACCGTCGACATCATACCGGTTTCGATACTCGAGTGCCTTCTGAGGTGTATCGACATCACCATTCCCGAAGATGGGGATATGGATGCGTGGATTATTCTTTACTTCAGCGATGAGCGACCAATCAGCCTCGCCTTTATACATCTGTGACCGGGTCCTCCCATGAATAGACAACGCCTGAATCCCCACATCCTGCAATCTCTCTGCTACCTCGCAGATGTAGAGGGTATTCTCATCCCAGCCCAGACGTGTCTTCACGGTCACCGGTAACTTTGTTGAGCGTACTACAGCATCTGTTAATGTGACCATCTTGTCAATGTTGCGCAGGATTCCCGCGCCTTCATCTCTGCATACGACATTCTTGACAGGACAGCCATAGTTGATATCGAGTATTTCCGGAGCCGCTTCTTCAACAATCGCAGCAGCACGCATCATATTGTCGAGCTGAGCTCCGAAAATCTGGATACCGATCGGCCGTTCTTCATCATAGATATCAAGTTTCTTGACACTCACTGCCGCATCACGGACAAGTCCTTCTACAGAGATGAACTCCGTATACATCATGTCACATCCTTGCTCCTTACATAGTGCACGAAAGGGTGGATCACTCACATCCTCCATGGGAGCAAGCAGGAGCGGGAATTCGCCAAGTTTGATATTACCGATTTTCACCATGATCTAAGGTGCATACATTTCGGGCGCAAAGGTACTGTTCAGTTCTTAGTCTGCAGTTCTCAGTCTTCAGTTCTCAGCTCGCAGTCCCAAGTCTTCATTACATGACAACGCCACATTGGTTTGGTGTTCTATACGAACTTCTCTGGATTATTCATCATGTGGTTGAGCATCCGTCCCACTTCTTCAAATTTTTCTACCATCTGAGTATACTGGTTGCCTGATATGTGTTTGCAGGCCACTGAAAAATTAAGCCACACAATTGTTTCACTATTCTCCATATCAGCATCAGAGATCTTGCTAACAAAGTGTTTGATATAGTGTCTTTTACGATATCCTTCCGCCAGATTTGCACAAACAGATCGACTACTGTTCCGGATTTGTGTAGTAATTGAATACTTTTCAAACGGAGGAAAACTCTTTGTCATCTCAAATACCAGCATCGCATTGTCAAAAGCCTTTTGATAGACGATCAAATCACGATAGTCACTCATGGAGATTGGTTTATCTGAGTAAAATGCCTACGCTAATCAAATATAGAAAAGTTTCTTCGAGTATTTGATCACTTCACGTACCATTCCTGATTGTAGACTGCAGACTGAAGACTGCTCACAGCCTGCTGCGGACTGCCGAATGAGGACCGGAGACAGAGGATTGCCGAATGAAGACTGCTCACAGCCTGTTGCGGACTGCGGACTGAGTATTGCAGACTGCAGACTGAGAACTGCGAGCTGAGAACTGCAGACTGCCGGCTGTTGACTGAGAACTTCCAATTCTCATTACTTTGCCCACTTCTTCAATAAAAGATATCTGCCATTATGGCCATAGCAGTCATCATTTGTTTCATTATGGGATATCTGGTCATTGTCCTTGAACTTCCCCTGAAATTGGATAAGACTGTTCCTGCGCTTCTGACAGCAGCCGTATGCTGGGCATTAGTGGCTATTGGACATGAACCAGTCATAGAGTTGCATGGCGGACACGTGGTCGAAGGTGATATAGAAAGTGTCCTGCTTCATCACATTGGTAAGACTGCGGAGATCCTGGTGTTTCTCTTAGGAGCCATGACAATTGTGGAGATCATCGATTTGCACATGGGATTTGAAATCATCAAAAGCTGGGTGCACACAAAGAGCAAACGGAAGTTGCTCTATATTATCACTGTTCTTGGATTTTTCCTCTCAGCAATTATCGACAATCTCACTGCGACGATTGTACTGATCACGATTCTACGGAAACTGATCCGGAATCATGACGAACGGATCTGGTACGCGTGCATGGTCATCATCGCTGCCAATGCCGGAGGTGCATGGTCGCCGATTGGTGATGTCACGACGACAATGCTGTGGATCGGAAAGAAAGTCTCTTCAGCGGGACTCATCTCGCACCTTGTCATCCCCTCGATCCTTTGCGCGGCAATTCCAGTATTTATAGCTTCATTTCTCAAATCGTTCAAAGGGAATGTCATGATAGAACCCGTTGAACCATCGGAACAGAAGGATCTGAAATCAAGCCGTACGATGCTCTTTCTTGGACTTGGGGCAATTATCTTTGTACCCATCTTTAAGACAATTACACATTTGCCCCCTTACATTGGTATGATGCTTGGGCTTGGAGTTGTATGGCTTGTCTCAGAGTATGTCCATCCCGAAGAGAATTTTCAAGAAGACCAGAGATATCATTATTCGGCGCAAAAAGCATTGTCCCGGATTGAACTCCCCAGCATATTGTTTTTCCTTGGTATTCTCATGGCTGTTGCAGCTTTGGAATCGCTTGGTCTTTTATTCCAATTCGCACAAGGGCTCGATCATGCCATACCGAATCAGGATATCGTGGTAGTGCTATTGGGTATTGGTTCAGCGATCATTGACAATGTGCCGTTAGTCGCTGCATCCATGGGAATGTTTACCGACCCCATTGACGCAAAAGTCTGGCATTTCATTGCCTATGCTGCCGGTACTGGTGGAAGCATGCTTGTGATCGGATCAGCTGCAGGAGTGGCGGCTATGGGAATGGAGAGAATTGACTTTATCTGGTATGTGAAAAATATCACATGGCTGGCCTTTGTTGGATTTATGTCAGGAGCAGTTGGCTATTTGCTTCTGTATCCGCTATTGGGTTAGATTCTTCAATGAAGAATTACGAGTGTTGAATCAATGAAGAATTACGAATGGTGAATTGAGAATCAACTCCTCTTTTTCATCCAAATCATCAGTCCTATCAATAACAACACACCTCCGATAATGCCTGCAATCCCAATCGGAAATCCACCTCCATACACCGGTGCCGGATCTCCCATAAGTACGAAACCTGCCCAATAGTATGGTCTCTTTTGTTCCGGTTCGGAGACTGAGTTCAGATAATCCAGTTTTGCATGTCGCAACGCCTCATCCTTCCGCTCTCCATTGCGCAGATGTGTATAAAGGGCCTGCATGATTATCGCGGTACTTTCATCAGGTACTTTCCATAAACTCATTACCGTCGCTTCCGTACCGGCATACATGAAGGCCCTTGCCAGTGATGAAATCCCTTCTCCACGTCGAAAAGCACCAACACCTGTATTGCATGCGGATAAGACTGCGAGTCGCGCAGGAAGATCGAGTTGAAAAATCTCATGCGCATATAACCGTCCATCATAATCACTATCGGCACCTTCATCAGCGAAAACCAGTGTACTCAATAAGGGTTCATCATCATCAGTCCATGCATGCATGGAGAGGTGAAGGATTCCGAATTTTCCGGCCATTTTCCTGAAAAATCCCTCTGTCGCAGTCTTTCCAATGCGACGCTCACCTCCTGTGAGATCACCGATTGTATTGACTTCAGATTCTGCTCCCGGGAGTTTCATCCATTCCATATCTCTCAGGCGTATGACCGCGCTATCGAGTCCGCGTGAAGCCATTGCCATACTTCCACCTGTCATAGAGTACTCCGGTGCCATTCCCAACCACCTTTGATTCTTTTTCACGGCAGAGTGTAATGCCATACTTCTCGATGAGTAATTATAACTGATATCATATTGATCAAGGACCAGATTTCCATCCTCGTCCTCAAGAATTTCAAATGGTATGGAAGACAAAACACCATCTGGAATGATCACAAGGTGTTCCTGTTGTTTGAGATAAGGAGCCAGAGGCTGCCATACGAATCGAGACAACTTTTGTAACTCAAGTGCAGATGAGGATACCACATCATCACGCCATCTATGCACCGCATGTCCGAGACTATCCGGATGTGACAGCCTTACGAAATGCAGCGCTTCTGGTGTCAATATAAAGGCAAAGGCATTTGAATCGCCGACAAAGTATTCGATGAGCTGAGAAGAAGACTCCAGGAGTTCCACCTGCCTTTCCTTCACATCAAGACTTGTGTTGGCATGAAGGAGTTCAAAGTACATGGGATATTGCGTTTCCACCGTCTCAAGCCATGCACGATATTTCTTCCTGGTATGATCAAGAGCTTGCCGTGCCTCGACAACTTTTTTTTCATCATCATTACGCACTTCATACCAAGTGCTTTCAAGTTCAGCCAGATCCTGTTGAAACTTATCATCACGCGCACGGACGCTATCGGGTACTTTTGCCGATATCATTGCATTCTCGCCCCGGATGAGATCATAGAAATCATTGCCTTTACTTTCACCGGACCATTGCATCGCCTGTTCCAGATCCTGCACAATACCCGATCTCTCATACAGTTTCAGACTCACATCAATCGCCGGTTCGTAAAAATTATAGGACTTATGATTGAGATTGCCTTTTGCTAATCGACCTTTGAAATGAACTCTCAGATCATTAAGTACATGTATCCCCTGGATATATGCATCAAGTGCTGCAACGAGATTTGCTTCATCCGGATTATTTATCGCACGATCATAATAGATATCAGCCTTATGGTCCAGCGTGTAAAAAAGATTGAACATCGCGTCCACTCCTGAATAAGGGTTTTCCGATTGTGCATCGAATCCAAGAGCGAGCAACGCAGTATCAAGACTCATGAGTGCCTCATCAAAACGGCCCATGTGCCTGAGAATCGTACCCTTCGCCTTGTAAGCCCGAGCCACTTCGGAATGCCTCATGCCATATGCCTGTCTTCTAATGGAGATACAAGGGATGAGATACTGCATTGCTTCTTCCTGCCGGCCCATTTTATCCAGGGTTTCAGCTGCATTCAATAAAGACACTGTGCGCAAAGGATGCTCTGTGCGCCCTATCCTTTCATAGATAGCGAGGCATTCCCGGTAAGTCTTCAGTGCTCCTTCGAGGTCACCGCTTTGCTGCATGTTATTTGCCACACTCGTCAGTGTCTGAGCGCTGAAAGGATGATCTGTTCCATATTCTTCTACACTGATGGCATGTGCTTTTCTTGAATGTTCGATCGCCTGTGCATATTCCCCCAATGCCATATACGCACCGGCCATGTTGAGTTGTAAATTGGATTTTAGCCTATTATCCTTGATGTCATTTTCCCGAATGACGTCTTCGATGTGATTAAATACTTCAAGCGCTGCATCAGTATCACCAAGTTGTTGGTTTGCAACACCCAGGTTATGCACAGTATTGCAATACTGCTGAGGCGTAGCTGGCAATTTTTTGTTGTCCAGCAGAACCCGCATTTTTTCATAATGCTTCTTTGCTTCGGCAAACCTGCCGCCATAGATAAGTCGTACACCCCAGGCATTCTTAATCTGTAAGGATTGCAATGGAAAGGCGTCTACCGATACATTGAGTACAGGAGTGAGAACCGCTTCTGCAGAATCCAATTGACGGAGATCGAAGAAGGTGTACGCGAAAGCCGATTGCATCGTATACCACGCTGCGCTGTCCTCATGTGTCTTTGGCAATCCCCTGTATGTTTCCCAACGACGAAAGAAGGCAATGACTTCCTCATAGCGTGACTGCCGGGCATACTCGAGCCTGATTGCACTGATGGTATCAGGAATATACGAGGGAAATGTATCCGTGATCTGTGCGGTGAAGCATTGGATTGATGCAAAGAACCATACCGCAGTGTACAGAACTTTCATACGCATTGCTGAAAGATACTGTACGCTCAGGAGAGCGCAAAAGGTACCATTAACTCCGGTTAAATTTCACCAATGTGAGCTGCGCAGAATTGTCTACCTGTTGCACACGCAGGTAATACGTACCCTGTGGTAACTCAGCAAGATTCATTTTCATTTTGACAGTTCCAATCTCGCCTGAATGTTCACCCTGCTTCACAACCCGGCCAAGCACATCTATTACACTGTAGTCAAATGGCTCAGGGCAGCGTGAGACGATTTCTACATCTGTGTCTACTGTAAAGGGATTCGGAGATGCAGAAAGGGTAAAACAGGTATTCTCAGAAAGATTTGACACTGAGGACACGATGACTTCTTCTGCAGCAATCCTTATCTCACTGAAGCCATAACATTCACCATCCCAATTGCTCATTCCCGTAACCAGAAGATATTTCGCCTCAACACCACCAAGATCTGGTCCGGCGAATCCCTCATAGGTACTCAGGCCTGAAGCCTGTTCGAAGGTATATGTCCCGATGCTCGTCCATGCAACTCCGTCAGTAGAAATTTCTATCCGTACATCACGCATACCCCAATCCAGATGCGAAGGATCATTCGTATTCCAGATGGTAGTCTTTCCGAGTTTGTATACCTCACCGAAATCATACATGATCCAATGACTTTTCTCCTGAGATCCACTTGGATTTGGGGCTGGTTCGCAGGAAATCCATCCATCAAACCAATTTGTACTATGCCGATCGGGATAGCACTGGCCATGGATCAGATTCTGCGTGAAAAGGGTAATAGAAATTGCAAGTATGAAGTGATGCATGTCGATGACTTTATTAAGTAGTTAGAAATCCGATTGGATTGTTCGATGAACCGATGTCATAGAAATTACCCAGATTCGGGAAGATCGTAGTAAGGTCCGATTTTGGCACACCAAACCACATTGCCATCTCTGCGAAGTACTCATCTGTGGAGGTTGTCGGGATCAAAACGCCATCGCTGACGACACGTGGACCATTCGTTGCCAGGGAAGGAAACTGTCCAAATATTTCTCCTCCACGCACTTTCCCACCCATGACCATCACATTGGCACCCCATGCATGATCAGTGCCGTTGCCATTGGAGGTCAGCGTTCTTGAAAATTCGGACATCGTAAATGTGGTCACACATTCAGATAGATTCAATTCCTCAAGTGCAGTATTAAATTCATTCAGGGCAGTCGATACGATCCCTAGCATTTCGAGTTGATTTTGCAGCACTTCATCATGATGATCCCAACCGCCAAAATCAATAAAGAAGATCTGCCGCTTCATGCCTAAAGCCTGGCGAGCTGCCATTGTTCTGGCCACCATATGGAAACTCTGTGAAACATAGTTGTCTGTAAACTGTGTCTGAAGCTCAGGTACTGCTTCTAAGGCGCCTTGAAACAACAGGTTCGCGTCACGTGATTTGCGGACGACATCTACATAGGTCTTCTTGAACATGTCCTGATACTCCTGTTCGAGCATATTGTCGATCGCCTGTGTACGCAGGATATTGAAGACATCCCAGGTTTCAGTGGGGCCATATCCATAAATGCCAATACTTCCGTTATAAGGATCAAGTGCATATTCGATGGTGCTCTGTCCGGTTTGAAAGATGTTGGTACCTGCCAACGACACATTCATGGAGATATCCTGATTGAGATTCATATCATGAATGAGATCAGCTACTTTTCCACCCCAGCCTTGTGCTGCACGCACGTGAGGAAGCCCTGTTTGCCATTGCTGAATCTGATCGGCATGTGAGTATAGGCCAAGCGGAAGACCCTGATAGCTATAGTAATCAGTAGGGTCTGTATGATCTATCAAAGTGCCTATATTGGAGATAAAGGCCAGCTTGCGATCATTGAAAAGTTGCTGCACCTGTGCCATTGACGGATGCACTCCAAACTCCCTTCCGTCGGGTGTGACCGGATAGATGGGCAATATTTCATTCTGAGGAATGGCGAGATTAGAGCGAGTGGAGGCGTATTCTGCATACTCTGCAGCACTCCGTGCAAGCAACATTTGAAAAGAGTCGTTGCCTCCTGACTGCATGAAACAAACCAGCGCCTTATAGTCATCACCATCATTGACAGAGGAATTAGCAAAGGCTGCCGCATTGATCGCTTTGAGATTAACTAAAGAAGATAACAGAGTGGAATACCCCACTGCAGCGCAACTCGCTTGTCCAATGAAGTTTCTCCGTGATAATCCCTTGCCAAATGAGTTATTGAGTTTCTTTACTACCATATTCTAAGTTGTTACTAAGTGGCTTCTAAGTTGCTGTTAAGTCGCTGTTAAGTTGCTTGTAAGTTGCTATTAAGTTGCTTTCTCCATTCTGCCGTTCTGCCTTTCCGCCGTTTTGCTCTATTTCAGAATTGCATAATCCGGTGATATCAGAATTAAATACAACGCAAGCCTTGCCCGATCATACCGGTAATCTCCCCAGATGAAGGGCTCGATTGCCTCCTTTATAATTGTTCTTGTCTGCTCTGACAGCGCACCATGCGTGAACACACGATCCAGGTGATTGACAAGTACTTCAGGATCACGTGCCAACTCTTCGAGTTCATCAAGGACGACAGTGGTATAGGGGTCGCCAGATTCCCAACTGCCAAACATATACTGCCAGACAGACCAGTCATTCACCTGATTAATAAACTCCAGGCTGGTTCTTGAATTGTGAATCTGAAATTCAGGTCCTACCAGGCCCGCGTCAGCGATAGCCCCATTCGGATGGAATTCCGGAAGGAAGAAATTGAACACACTTGGTGATGCAAGAGGCATTTGCCCTGTGGCAAGATAAAAACCATAGCCGGCGTTCCAATACCTGCCATAATATTGTTCCAATTCCATAGCGTGCGCAAAATGCGTATAGCGTACAAATGGTTCACGAAGCTTTCCACTGCCTGGGTCCTGAATTGCTTCACATGTCCGTGCTTCAGGATCAAGGAGAATAGCTTTAATGACCGCTTTCATATCACCACGTACTCCCTGCCCGTTGTCATTGAAGGCAGCGGCTACGCGAGAGACATATCCTGGCGACGGATTTGAGGTTACTAATCGCTGAATGAGTTGCTTGCCAATGAAGGGGGCAACATTGGGATGATTGAAGAGATTGTCGATCGCATCATTGATGTCCTCCATCCCGGTTTGTCCGGCGGGTACGACGAAACCTTTGAGCAGATTCTTCTGATCCTGCTGATGCCATTCCTCATACATCTTCATGGGCACGGTCATATCTGCGAGATAGATTCCGACAAAGAACTCTGGCTCGTCTATATACATATTCGGCATCACCGCACCAAGTCCCAGACCGGTAAACACTTTTGCAAATTCCTTGATTTGCACCTGTCCATATGTCGGAATCCATTCACCCTGTGCATTTGTCTTACGACTGCCGTCCTGATTGAGCTCATAGAGGCCAATAGAGAAGAGCTGTTGTACTTCACGGGCGTAGTTTTCATCCGGATGGATATTTGCCTCAGGAATAGCCCTGGGGTTATTGAGATGACTTAAATAAAATCCCATGCAAGGATGTAATGTCACATCGAGCAGGAGATCACGATAATTTCCAAACGCATTGCGGGCGAGCACATCATAGTAACTCGAAAGTCCAAATGCATTCCCACCCAGATCAGTGATGAGAGAGACAACGAAGATTTCACTCAATGCAAGTGCCACACGTTGCCGGAGTTCATCGGAGTTCGTGAGATTGAGATTCCACCAGGCGTAGTTGAACGTATTCCAATAGGGTCGTTGAAAATCCACCTCGGAGCTGTCACCACCATTCAGAAAATACCAGTCGAGGACCTCTCCCCATACGTTCTGTGTTTCTTCAACCATTGAACTCATGGGCTCATCAAACTGCGCATCGATCCAGTCTTCGAAATCCAGCTCCGAAACGGTACGTATCGTCTCCAGATCTGCACCAAACGTAGCTTGAGACAGGAATCGCGATGTCTCAAGGAGTCTGCCATCCAGACCATCACCGTTCATGGTTTTCGAACCGTTGGCAAGCAATTCCCACGAAGGAGCCTGGTAGTCACTGCTGGTAAACACTTGTACAGGTTCGTTACCTCCGGCTCCGAGAATGACAGTATTCTGACCGTACACCGAAACTGAAATCAACACACTTGCGATAAACGTAGTAATGCGCATAATGCAGGAATTTTAGACTTTGGCGAGACGCGGCATCATCTTATTCAGAGCTTGTTTTCATAGAAACCGCTGCTTAAAAGTAACAAAAAATCCATGTGTTGCGAACAATTTTAGACAAAACCTTAGTGCTCTGAATTCCAGACCCTTGGCCGGGAATCCACACGATATCCACTACTTCTCTCCGTTTACAAAACTCAGACCTATCGAGGTAGACGCGATGCTCCGGGCTAAACTCGCTAGCCTGATGCCCCTCTTTGAAGGAAACCAGACCGAACTCAGTACCGATATACGTAGCGTGCAGGTGATTGCCAATGCTTATTTGCTTGAAAGCCTCCTGAGTAACCTCCTGATGAACGCAATCCGTCACAATGTTTCGAAAGGTATGATCGAAATCTTTTTGGCAGATGGCATACTCAGCATCAGGAATACAGGGCCTACATTGACTAAGCCCGCAAAGATCCTTTTTGAACGGTTTATAAAGGATGATGCATCTGCACCCAGTACCGGTCTTGGACTTGCCATTGTGAAGGAGATTTGCCTGCAACACGGCTGGTGGGTTTCATATACAAGTAATGGAGTATGGCATGAGGTGAAAGTCAGGTTTGACCAGCCTCCGCATTCACCGGGGAAAGAGGAAGCCTAAATCCAACTTCTCTACAAACTTTCATGCTATCTTGGATTCCAAAACAATACAAATGAAAAGCTTAAAACTATTTTCTTTTCTGGTTGTCATCAGTTTGCTGGCATGCACGCAAGATAATGCGTTTAAACAGAGGCATGACACTGGCGTTCAGTCCCGGTCTGGCACAGATGACGAGGAAGCATCAGATGACGCGACGGAGGAAGAAAATGAAATTGAAATTGACCTCTCGGCCTTGCCTCAGAACGTGGTCGATGCCATCGCTGCCGCCTATCCAGGCGCAACGCTCAGGGAAGCCGACAAAATCATGCAGAATGATGGAAGCGTTACGTATGATGTGGAGATCGGATTTGAAAACGAATCCATCGAGCTGATGTACGATGCTGAAGGAAGTTTTCTGGGTGAAGAGCCGGAAGACGATTAATGTCTCTTTTTTCGTTTTAGTTGAACATTTTGTTGATATGCCGTACCGTAAATTAGCATTATTGGTTCTTCTATTTGGGTTATTTGGATCTTGTACAAAAGATCCGGGCGCAGACCCCTCCAGGAGGCCTGATGCAACCTACGAGCCACAACTCACACGAGAACAGTTTCTCCCCGAAGGACAGTGGAAGAATGCCTATGTAATTATAGATCCTGGCAAAACTTATGTTTATGCGGGCCACACTGAAGATGGAAACGAACGGATGGAAGTCATAAAACTTTCGGAAACGATTGAAATCG
>DATDQA010000205.1:0-16165 GCA_035292505.1 Saprospiraceae bacterium
GGCGGGGGAAAAAGAGACTGGAGTTTAAGGGCTCAACTGGATAGAGCATGGGATTCGAATTCTCCAGCGGTCACTTGAATGAGTTGAGGGTTACGAGTTGCGAGTTAATCCGCTACTTTGGAGGAGATCGAGGTAGGAGTAAAGATCCTGCGTATGTGCTGAACTTTTTAAGAATCGAAGCAGCTTAGGGATGATACATGGAGAATTGAAAATCGATAATTGAGAATTACAAAGACATGTCTAAAATCTGTCAACTTACCGGTGTCCGGCCCATTTCGGGCAACAATGTCTCGCACTCGAATGCGAAGACAAGGAGACGTTTTTTGCCTAATGTGCATACAAAGAGGTATTTCATTCCTGAACTTGATAGCTGGGTAACCTTAAAGCTTTCGACTCAGGCAATGCGTACAATAGACAAACTGGGTATCTATTCGTATCTGAAGAAACTTGAACGTAAAGGCGTCAATACCGGCGTTAAATTGTAAATTCACCAGGCGAAATGGCAAAGAAATCGAAAGGCAACCGGATCCAGGTGATTCTGGAATGCACCGAGCACAAGACAAGCGGACTGCCGGGTACGTCACGTTATGTCACAGAAAAAAACAGGAAAAATACTCCGGATCGCATTGAGCTGAAAAAGTACAATCCGATCCTGAAGAAATATACATTGCATAAGGAAATCAAGTAATAACCATACATCGAATAACTCATGGCTAAAGTATCCAAAAACCAGCGCGTCGCTCAGAGAGCACAAAATGCAGGTTCTGGCAGGGACTTTGTGAAGGTCATCAAGCCTATCAAAGATCCATTGACAGGTAAATACACCTACAAAGAAATGATGATCCACAAAGACGAGGCGAAAGCCTTCTTTGCGGAAAAATAATTTGTTTACAGACAGATACAGTGATAAAGGCTTTTTCGGCGCAAGCTGAGAAGGCCTTTTTTGTATGGTGAAGACGAAGAGAATCCCCGCACTAAAGTCGAGGGGAAATTCTCTCCGAAATCCGAAATCCGACATCCGAAATCGTACGATGAGTTTCTTCAAAAAGTTTTTCACCAAGGAGAAAGAGCAGGAGTTGCAACAAGGTCTTGAGAAAACAAAGACCAGCATCTTCTCCAAGATCACCAAAGCCGTTGCGGGCAAAGCCAAAGTCGATGAGGAAGTCCTCGACGAACTCGAAAGTATCCTGATCTCATCCGATGTAGGACTTGACACAACAGTAAAGATCATCGAACGTATCGAAGCGCGTGTCGCACGTGACAAATACGTCGGTACGGCAGAACTCAACGAAATCCTGCGAGATGAGATCGTCCAACTCCTCACAGACAATAAGACTGTTGATCTTGAAGATTTTGACTTCGACGAAAGCGTCAAACCGCACGTGATCCTTGTCGTAGGTGTCAACGGTGTGGGCAAGACCACGACGATAGGTAAACTGGCGTATCAATACAAACAACGTGGAAAGAGTATTGTGATGGGCGCCGGGGATACTTTTCGGGCAGCTGCGGTGGACCAGTTAAAAATCTGGTCAGAACGTGCAGGCTGTCATTTCTTCTCCAAAGGCATGAATACGGATCCTGCTGCTGTCGCTTTCGAAACAGTGCAATACGCAATCCAAAACAAGCTTGATGTCGCAATCATCGACACCGCCGGCAGGCTTCATACCAAAGGACACCTGATGCGCGAACTCACAAAAATCAAACATTCGATCAGCAAATCCATGGGATCAGCTCCGCACGAAGTCCTTCTCATCCTCGATGCGACGACCGGACAGAATGCCATTGAACAAGCGAAACATTTTACCGAAGCGACAGATGTCACTGCCATCGCCCTGACAAAACTCGATGGTACCGCCAAGGGTGGAGTCGCTCTCGGCATTTCCGATCAATTTAAAATACCGATCAAGTACGTCGGAGTCGGCGAGGGGATAGGACAACTCCAGATCTTCGATAAGCGTGTCTTCGTTGAATCACTCTTTGGTAAATCAGAGGGTGAGATGGTGAGACCGACTGTTGACTGAGGACTGCTGACTGAGGACTGACAGACTACGGCTTTACAAAATTCACAGTAATCCTATACGGCGTCATCCGCTGCACACCTTTAAGATTGATGCTTCTGTAGTTGAGTTTTTCTTTGAGATACTCTTCGAGATAGGTATTGTTCGTATAGACTGCCAGGACTAGCACCTGGTTTTGCCTCGTTACAATGAATTCGATTTCTGCATGGTACTTCGGCCCATCTTCAAGTTTGGAAAGATCAGGATGATCTATCAGTTGGACGATCCTATCTTTGAGGTCTTCATTAACACTACGTGGGTTTTCATGGGCGAGTCCTTGTGCGACAGAGATCAGTGTACACAACAGGGCAAAGGCGGAAATTTTCAGCGATTTCATGGCGTGATGTTTGAAAAGTGAAAGAAATTTGAGACAGCGAGTTTCTTTCAATACAGTCTGGCCATGGAGTCAGGATCAGAAGGATGTATGCAATACGCAACAAGGACGATGCGATTTGTCGTCTAGTTGCTTAATAAGATTGGTTTTCGAGAGGAGCGGACAGATGCACTATGAACGGGTCAGATTGTCCGATAGATCGTTTCCGCAATGATTTGATGTCTGCTATCGCCGATTTTAACACATTAACTGCATAATGCTTTGGCCAGCAATAAGATTGTCATCGTCATCTACTGCACCAGAAGAGTCGCACTGGCTACATTATCCCGATGTATGAGCGAAACATAATAAACTCCTGGAACCAGGCTGGGCATCCGCAAGCGATAAGTCTGAATTCCTGGTATTGTGAGTGCCGGCGTTTCTTGCAGCAGCAATCTTCCTGCACTGTCATAGAGATTTATCTCATAAGGATTGAGATCCGGGATGTTGTATTCAATCAGGGTCTCGTCAAATACAGGATTGGGTATAATTCGCCTGATTTCCAGATCATCGATGGGAATATCACACAGTTCAACTAATGCCCCGACCGATTTGGCTACGTTCAATCGACCACCGGAAACAGTGATATCCTGCAGGCTTTCTATCTGGTCGGTGTTTTCCAGGAGAAGATTCTTCATTTGAAGCGCAAGCGCACCGGGGTTCGAGGAGACAAGCTCCAGTACACTCGGACAGGCCGCAGCATACAGAAGCGCGATCGCTCCTGCAACATGAGGTGCCGCAGCCGATGTACCTTCAAAGTCTTCATAGCCATTGAAAATATCGGTGGTCAACGTGGGAGTACCGGGAGCCCCAAGATCGATATGTATCGCACCATATCCTGCAAAGACAAGTTTAGTATCGCTCATGTCTGTATTGGTCACGGCGATCAGATATGCACTTGGACAAGTGGTAGGCATATCACCATCGACATCCACATCTGTATTTGCATTCGTCGTAGAACAAATTCCCAGGATACCTGCGTCGCCGAGCGATTCATATTGATCACACCAGATCTGGTGATCCTCGGGAAGTCCATTGTCGATACCGGCACTCAGATTTGTTGCGACAATGAATGCGCCTTGTGATCCGCCTGTCGAGGCATACTTCTCGCGGAGTGCTTTTGCATACGCGTATCCTTCGATGATATCCGATTCATTCTGAATCCCGCTGATAAGCAGGAGTCTTACGTCCCAGTTGACTCCGCAGATACCTTTTGCATTGCTCCCGCGAGCTCCGATGATCCCGGCAATTGCCGTACCATGCGTGTCATTCGGATGCGCATCATCTCCTGTCTTCACATTTACACCGCGATAGTCGTCGATGTATCCGTTTTGATCATTGTCAAGACCATCTCCCGGTATCTCATCTGCATTCACCCAGATATTCTGCTGCAGATCCTCATGATCGTCATCGAAGCCTGTGTCAAGAATAGCAACCACGATAGCATCTCCTTCGACTGTGACACCTCCGGTAGTCTGATTCCATGCCTCAGTCATCCCGATGCGCGTCATATCCCACTGATTGCCAAACAACGGATCATTCGGTGTATTGCGTGGCTCTACTCTCCTGTCATGTTGCCAGCGCTTGAGCATGCCTTCCACACGGAATCGGTGTAGTTCTTCAATATCGAAATCACGCACACGCAACCGGTAGTAATCAATTGCAGGATGAATGCGTTCAAGGTCGTAACGCACGTCTCTCATTGCGTCGACAAACAATGGATATTGCTGCCGAGTGAGTTCCACAATAAACTGCGACGATGGTGCGGAGTCTGATTTGGTCTGGCTATGTAGAAACCACGACAGGAGAAGTGCAAATAACATTGGCATACCGGTCATAGGATAATGATGCAAGATAGGGCTAAAAATGGATGATGAGTGATGAATGATGAATGATGAAGAGGGGATTTCCTCTCACCCTCTCACCCTCTCACGTTTTCTGATCTACAATCGCAATCTGATTCTTCTCATTGATTGCCAGTCTCGTGATATTCTGCAAGCCAAAGATGGATAGATCGAATACAGGCATCCATTTCTGATATGTGCGATCCGGGTCGAAGACATACAGGATACTTCCGGATCCCATAAAATATGCTCCGGAAGGGCCGATCGCAAAGTCTTCTTTCCCGTAAAGAGTCTCGATCAGAATTTCTGATTTGCGGGAGACAGGATCCATGGTTTTCAAAAACCAGAATGTATCAGAATACTTATGGACGTATGCAAGATCTCCGGACCTGGTACGACGCAGGCATCTACCTATTGCGCTGGATTGAATTCTCGGAGTGCTTTCTGACGTAGAAGCCAGAGCGAGTTTCACAGGATCGTCGACGAGAAAGAGTGCAAGTTCATTCGGGTTCAACCAACAGTGATAACCGACATTCTGAATTTGCGGAAGGACTGCTACTCCTGGTGAAGAAAGATCTAGTGGGAACTGATAGATCTGTTGATCGACCTGATCGTCATGTACCTGTCTTATAACACTGATATAATTTCGATCCGGAGTGAGTAATGGTGAAAACTCACTTTCCGGAGTATCGGTCATCCTGCGTAAAAGGTGTTCCCGCAGGTTGAGCAAATAGATTTCATTCTGAGTTTCACCAATGCGTTGTGCAGAGACGAGGAGAGTATGATCATCAAGCCATTCAGGCTGATTGGTATAGCCTTCCTGGTTCCAACTACTTACAAGTGACGGGGAATGAATATGCCAACGCAACGAGTCATCCTGTGTAAGCTGAAAAAGATATAAGTCAGTTTGCGGTACCTGAGCAATGCACTGTACAGTAATGCCTATGGTTAAAGCCAGCGAGACAACACAGATGCGCTCTTTCACATGGTGATAATAGTTAAAAATTCAGTTTCAGGGGAGATAGGAAGCCGTGGAAGTCGGATAAACTAGCTAAGCCGGATTCTCTTAGTAGATTGCAACTGGACGAAAATCGATGATTTGTTTGGTTGTCTTTGGTAGGTTCGATGAAGGTCCAAAACCTGCGATTCATGAGTAAAACAGTCAAGGCTGCTATAGGTGAGGGTTAGTGTTCAAATTCGTCTTCGTGAGCGTAAGCTGAAGAATCGAAAATACTCGATGAAGATCGAAGATTGTCGATTCTTCCGGGAATGCCGAGGTTCCTAACGGCTAGCTGCGAATAGCCAACGGCGAAAAGCGAATGGCGCTTTCTACCCTACATCTTATGGGCGGAAGTGAATAACCTGTTCCATCGGATTCCATCACCGGTAGACATCCAGATGAAAAGAGGTTTGCCGACGATATGATCGGCAGGAACAAAGCCCCAGACCCTGCTATCCTCAGAGTTATGACGGTTGTCTCCCATCGCCCAGTAATAATCCTGCCTGAACGTGTACTCAGAAGCGACGTTGCCATTGATATAAATCTTTCCATCGCGAATGGCATAATCATTGTGTTCATAGACCTGGATGACGCGACGATACAAGGCTATGTTCTCAGGTGTGATAGGTATCGTCACTCCTGCTTTAGGAATCCAGATCGGACCGTAGTTATCATTTGTCCAGGTGCCGAAATTCTTCGGGTCATTCGGAAACAAACTGCCGCATTTGATCTTGAGCAAATTGCAGAGTTGATCCGAGTTCAGGATCTCTACAGTCACACCCTCTAATTGGCTGAGTGCTGCTGCCTGGTCCTTGTCCAGCCAAAAGAGTTGCTCCAGCCCATATGGATGGTCCTCCGGATTGATGCCGTGATCGACAAACCATTTCTTATTCAGAGGTGTTGAGGACATCACATTGTAGTGATACTGCAATTTGGAAGGGTTTACTGCAGGGACTCCATTGATATAGACTTGCCTGTCGATGATCTGCAATGTATCACCTGCGATGGCAATACAACGCTTGATATAATGGTCTTTTTTATCAATAGGTCTGGTGATCACCTTCTGACCTCTGAGTGCAGCAGTCAACGCCGGATCATTTTTAACCTGCTCCGCTGTCCATGATCTTGAAGGAGTGAGATAGACGCTGTCGCCAACCGGCCAGTTGAACACAATCGGATCATTATTCATGATTTTTTCAAGTGCCGGCAACCTGCGATAGGGAAGTTGAATTGATTCGAAATAGGATTCGCCGCCGATGATCGGAACGCGGTTGTGGAGTAGTGGTATCATCAGTGGAGTCATCGGCATGCGCATGCCGTAATGCGCTTTACTGACAAAGAGGAAGTCACCGACCAATAAGGATCCCTCCATCGAAGGTGTAGGAATCTTATATGCTTCGATAAGAAACATACGGATAAACGCAGCAGCAAAGACGGCAAATACAATAGCTTCGAACCACTCGCGTCCGGCAGATTTCTTATACGGATTCGAAGCTTGTAGTTTACTGAGCTTCCGGGTATTATTACTTGTCATCGCTTCGTGCACCTGTGCCTTGAATTCCTTCTCCTTGATCAGCGTCGGGCCGTCGTACTGGAGGTCTTTGTTTCTTGCGATATAAATGAAAATCGCAGGTGCATAGATCACTGCAACAGTGCTGTGAATGAGTTTGTACATCCGAAATGAACGTACCATGTCCACTGCCATGCCGCAGAAAATGAAAATATTCACGATCGGGAAGAGGAGCCAGGCAGCATGCCAGGGAGAGCGGCCGATCAGCTCGCACCACTCCACAAAATTCACACCCGGTACGAGCCCTTTCCAGGCAGGTACTTTAGCTTTTGGAAACAACAAATACAGGCTGATGCTCAGGAAGATGTAGGAGATAATCAGGAAGATGAGAATACTCACGTGCTAGTCCGTTTTTGATGGCCGGCAAAGATAACCGAAATGGGTACGTGGGGCTGTTAGGGTATTGTTAAGTCCTGAAGTCGGATAAATCCGGTAATTGGTGAAGTCAGGTAATCGGTGAAGTCAGGTAATCGGTGAAGTAGGTAAGTGAGAAACTTCAATGTTCAAAGTGTGAATACACTTCATAACTGCCTACTGACCAACTATACCGATTACCGATTACCGCATTACCGCATTACCGATTACCGGATATAAGGCGCACTGCGCACTTATTACTGACTACTGACCAACTATACCGATTACCTAATACCGCATTACCAGATTAATCCAAATCATCAAGCATATTCTTCAGTGGATCTGAAAACGTGATCCGTGTCTGCAATAAGTCCTTATTGATCACCTCAAATTCTGCAAGCGCATGGAGAATGAGTTCTTTCCAGACGTAGCGATCTTTTTTCGGGATCTGATGCGCATCAAGAAGTTGATCCAGCCCCGGTACCTTGTCTAATACGTGCTGATACGCCTTATCCGGTGCATCATTCTCAAGCTCAATTACATTGGATCCAGAGAAAAAGGCACGTTGGATGCCATATGGATCGCGATCCTGACCTTTCTTCACTTTTTCAGGATGTGGAAATGTCTCGAGGAATTGTTCTTTTACCGCCCGCCCTAATAAATTCAAGGCTACCGTTTGAGGTCCTTCTTGCTCACCTTCATAGACAAGCTCGACTTTGCCGGTGATGGAAGGAATCATTCCCCAGAAATCGGTGATGCGTATCGATGTGGATTTTTCGCTATTGCGCAACATGCGTCGTTCCGCAGTGGAATACAAATTCTCCATACCACTGATGCTGAGTCTTGCTGAGACGCCGCTCTTCTCATCTACAAACTCACTTTTCCGCGCTTCAAATCCGATCCTCTCGAGCAGGTCACGAATCAATTCGGGTATATAAATGCGTCTTGACTGTAAGTCGGCAATGCCAGCTTCCTGTATTGTGATTTGCTTCGCCACATCGAGTGTACGCGGATAATGTGTCAGAATCTGGCTCTGTATCCTGTCTTTGAGCGGCGTGATGATGGCTCCACGATTCGTATAGTCTTCCGGATTCGCCGTAAAGATGAAGCAGATATCTAACGGCAGGCGCATCTTAAAACCACGGATCTGGATATCCCCTTCTTCAAGGATATTGAACAACGAGACCTGGATGCGCGCTTGTAAGTCAGGAAGTTCATTGATCACAAAAATTGATCTGTGCGCCCGTGGAATCAATCCGAAATGAATCACGCGTTCGTCGGCATAAGGAAGTTTCAACGTCGCGGCTTTGATGGGATCGACGTCACCGATGAGGTCTGCTACGCTCACATCGGGTGTTGCCAGCTTCTCTACATAACGCTCCGATCTGTGCATCCACTCTATGGGCGTCTTATCGCCGAGCTCTGCAAGGATGTCTTTACCCTGTCTCGAAATAGGCTGCAGAGGATCATCATTGAGTTCTGTGCCGGCGATGACAGGGATGTATTCATCGAGGAGGCTTGTCATGAGCCGTGCGATTCTCGTCTTCGCCTGCCCACGTAATCCCAACAAGAGAATGTTGTGCCGGGAAAGTACCGCTCTTTCCAGATCGGGTAATACTGTATCGTCAAATCCAAGGATACCTTCGAAGACAGGACTCTTCTTGTGCAATGCCTCGAGCATATTGTCGCGCAATTCATCTCTGATTTTTTTCGGTTGATATCCGGAGGCTTTGAGCTCGCCTAATGTTTTTGCTTTCATCTAAGTTGTTTCTAAGTTGCTAGTAAGTAGCTAGTAAGTTGCTTGTAAGTGGCTTGGTCTAGACATTTGTTTAAATGTTGTTCTGGGCCTTGCGCTTGAGCTTGTTCTTGCACTCGCACTTGCGTTTTTCTTCTCTCCTTCTCATTTATCCGCCGTAGCCAAAGGCGAAGGAAGACTTTCTCACTTTCTCACCTTCTCGCCTTCTGCATTCTTGAGTTTGCGTTTGTGTTTGAATTTGAGTTTACTTCCTCTTTCTCTTATTGTTTTTATAATCCAGAAAAATAAAAGAGCCGAGCCCCTCTAATGTACTGTAGAACGCCTTGCCCCGGTTTGCCTGTGTAAAAGCATCGACAAAATTCACGAGATAGGGGTCGCGTGCTATCATGAAGGTCGTGACCGGGATATTGAGTTTTCGGCATTTTACTGCGAGAGCAAGTGTGCGGTTCAGGATCTTCTTGTCCAGGCCGAATGCATTCTGATAATATTTCTTTCCGATTTTAATGCAGGTAGGTTTACCATCAGTGATCATCATGATCTGTTTATTCGGATTCTTCCGTTTTCGGAGAATGTCCATTGCCAACTCAAGGCCAGCGACCGTGTTGGTATGAAATGGTCCGACCTTCAAGTAGGGGAGGTCTTTGATTTCCACCGGCCAGGCGTCGTCGCCGAAGACAATAATATCCAGGGTGTCCTTAGGATAACGTGTGATGATCAACTCAGAAAGCGCCATGGCAACTTTCTTCGCCGGAGTGATACGATCTTCTCCATAGAGGATCATGGAATGTGATACGTCGATCATGAGTACAGTACTCGACTGCGTCTGATAGTAGGGTTCGTGTACCTCGAGGTCTTCCTGGCCGAGTTCGAACTCTTCGATGCCGTGATTGATCTGCGCATTCTTCAATGTCTCTGATACTGCAAGCTGATCGAGGCTGTCACCGAACTGATAGGGACGGATCTCTGAAGTGAATTCATCTCCCTGTCCTGTGAGCTTGGTCTGGTGCTGACCACTCCGTGATTTTTGCAATTGATCAAAGATATCATCCAGTGCCTGCTTGCGCATCGACATCTCGATTTTGGCTGCGGGGATGAGGCGACTATTGTCCTCCGGATCGGTTTGAATATAACCCTTGTCCTTCAAATCCTGGATGAAGTCTGCGATACCGTAATTCTCATCCGTAAGATTGTACTTCCTATCCAGTTCGGTGAGCCACTGCAAAGCTTCAGCCACGTCACCATTGGTATGCATCAGGAGTTCCTTAAAGAGGCGTAGTAGTGTCTCAAAGGGATTCTCCCTGAAGGCGTTGGGATCATATTTGCTGAATCTCCACGTGATCATGAGGCAGAATGAAAATGAAAATTAAAATTAAAATTAAAATGTCTGCTCATGTCTTAACGGGCCCGAAGGTAAGTGGCGGGTAAGTAGCTGGTAAGTAGCTGGTAAGTGGCGGGTAAGTAGCTGGTAAGTGGCTTGGCTATCCATTGTATATATTTTGCTTTCTTGCACTTGCACTTGAGCTTGCACTTGCACTTGAGTCCCGACACTCTCTCAACTTTGTAGAGATCGGTACGGGATGTCGCTTGGCTCCATTTGCGTTTGTATTTGATTTCTTTTCTCACCCTCTCACTCTCTCACATTTTGCTTCACACCTCAATGACCCCTTCCAGATAACTCACTGCCTTCCCTGTAATGAGCACGCGATCCGCGATCCATTCTGTCTCAAAGTATGCACCACGCGCCGACAATTGTCTAGCCGTAAATTTCTTTTTACCTAATCGCTGTGCCCAGAAGGGTGCGAGTGTAGTATGACTTGACCCGGTAGCGGGATCTTCATCAATCCCAGTCTGCGGATAAAAGCAACGAGAGACATAATCTACGTCATTACCTGGTGCGGTAATGATATATCCACGTCCATCACCTTTTGCAAGTTCGGGAAGATTGGGTTCGGCATTATTGACTGCATCTGCAGATTCCAGGAGTAAGAGGTAGTCTGTATTGCCACGCCAGAGCTCAAGTACCTTCAGACCGAAAAGGGAGACACATGGATGATCCAGGTTTCGTTTCCGCAAGCCATCCTGCGGAAAGTCGAGCGTATACATGCCTTCACCTTCGACAATGACTTGCAGCGGACCGCTGGTGGAATGAAATTGGATTGGATTCTCGCGATATTCCAAATGATGGTTCAGCACATGCGCACTTGCTAATGTTGCATGTCCGCAAAGCTCTACCTCAGTCGCCGGCGTAAACCATCGGATATGCAACGGTCTTTCATGCAAGACAAAGAAGGCGGTCTCCGGGAGATTGTTCTCCATCGCGATTTTCTGCAACAAATCATCTTCGGGCCAGTGATCGAGCGGGCAGATCGCTGCAGGGTTCCCTGCGAAGAGCTTGTCCGCAAAGGCATCTACCTGGAAGATTCGGATTCTCATTTCTTATAGGCTAAGGCTAAGGCAGAGGCTAAGGAAGAATGTTCCATGTTCTATGTTCCATGTTTAAAGTTTAGAGAACATTAAACATTAAATCTGCTCCAAAAAGTGCTTCACTGCCCCCTGACCCCCTAAAGGTGGAACCGCCGCCCGCGTAATACATTGAAATTCAATGCGTGTGGACTTCCCCTTCAGGGGATCGAGGGGTGAGCATGGGTAAAAGATGACTTTTCGGAGTAGACTCAACATTAAACATTAAACTTCAAACATCGAACTACTTCAGATTCACCGTCGACATCCCTACAAGGAAGCCTTTGTTATATACTTCTACGGTGTATTGTCCCGGATTGAAAGGCATTTCCGGCTGCCAGTTAATACAGACATTAGACTCCACATTATTATAATCCACATCGCGGTATTGAGTGTACCGGACTTCTTCACCAGTATTGGGATTTCTCAGAATACCTGAACCCATGCCGTCGCTTGCCATTGTTTCACCGAGAGGATTAATGATACGGACATAGAAGCGTTCTGTCCCAGGCGATACGATCGCATTTTCAAGAGCCGAAAAACAGATCTTGAGGCCATCGATTGTTTTGGCGCGTTTCGTATCCGATTCTTTTCCACTTCCCTTGAGTTTGTAGCCGGTCACATCGAAGCCCTGTACTTTGATCACCGAGGCGATATTGACTTTCTTCATCAACATCGTCTTTTCCTGCTCCAGGGATTCTTTTTCTGATGTGAGTGTCACGCGTGCGGCTGAGAGTTCTTCATTTTCCTGTGTGCGTACGGCCACTTCTTCAGAAAGCATTTTCTTCTCAGAAGAAAGCTGGACATTCGTGGCCGAGAGGGTTGTATTTTCGTCTCTCAACCTGGTGATTTCAACGAGGTATTTCTCCGCAGATACTTTCATCTTATTGATTTCCTCCTTGGCTATTTCCAGATCTTTGGCGCTTTTGAGGAGCGTAGAAATCCGCTCTTTTTGAGATTTCAATTCGCCTTTTTGAGTGTCGATAAGGGCATTCAGCTCTTCGTTCGTGCCACGCATCTCTTCCAGATCAGCAAGGGCCTGGTAGTACTCTTTTTCGAGAGATGCCTGGAGTTTCTCTGTAGAAATCAATTCTGCACTTTGTTGTTTGATCAGCTTGTCCTGATTCACCTTGTTGTACAAGAGATAGCCAATACAGCCAAGAAGCGCGATACTAACAACTGTGGCGATAGCGATAAGACGTTGATTGGATGGATTACCCATGATATTGGTGTTTTAAAAGTGATGCCAAATTAATGAAAGGGAGAGACGAGCTACACGCCAAAATACCGAATGTCCAGGGATTTTAACTATTTGTGCCTTTACCTGGCCACACCTCTAAAAATCCGTAATTTTTCAAGGATTCTTCAAGCGTGCAGGTAAGAACGCAAAAGATGTGTTAAAATTACATATTCATTTGTGAAAAGTACCACAAGCATCACTTGATAAATCTCAGAAAAGCCATGTTAGACTACCTGCCACTTGACCAAATCCTGTTTCTCGACATCGAAACCGTGTCTGAGTTGGATCATTTCGACTCTCTTGACCCCGACCTCCAGAAATTCTGGGAGCTTAAAGCCGGCCGCTTTACTGCAGCAAGGGACGCCGGGTGGACGCACGAACTTGCTGCCTCTCTCTATGAACAGAAAGCCGCCATCTTCGCTGAGTTTGGTCGTGTCATCGTCATTTCAGTGGCCGTGCTGTATCTCCGGGATGGTCAATGGTCATTGCGCGCGAAGTCGTTTACCGAAGATTCGGAGACAGAATTACTCCGTGCTTTTTCACAATTACTTAATGAATATGCCGACAAGCATCCCGGTAATTTTTACCTCTGTGGGCACAATATCAAGGAATTTGATATTCCTTATCTCTGCCGGCGCCTATTCATCAACGGACTTCCTTTGCCCGGTCTGCTGAATATGTCCGGGAAGAAACCCTGGGAGACACCGCTTTTGGATACGATGGAGATGTGGAAATTCGGAGACTTTAAAAATTATACCTCCCTGGCGTTACTTGCCCGTATTCTTGGTGTACCTGGTCCGAAAGAAGATATGAACGGGGGAGATGTCGGCCGTGTCTATTGGAAGGAGAAGGATCTTACCCGGATAGCCCATTATTGTGAAAAAGATGTCGCTACAGTTGCACAGATCATGTTGCGATTTCAGGGCAAGGATCTTATCCCTGAAGAGCGTATCAGCTCTGCGACCCAAAGTACCAAAGCAGAATCATGAAGAAAAGGAATCACCTGATCGCGCCGTCGTTATTGGCCGCAGACTTTACCAGGCTTGCAGAAGCCGTCGCGATGGTGAATGAGAGCGATGCAGACTGGTTGCATCTCGATGTCATGGACGGCGTCTTTGTGCCCAATATTAGTTTCGGGATGCCGGTAATCAGGGACGTAGCACGGATATCCACAAAACCTCTTGATGTCCATCTCATGATCATACAGCCCGAACGTTTTATCGAGACCTTCAGAGAGCTGGGCGCAGATACTATCACTGTTCACTATGAAGCGTGCACACACCTGCACCGTACGATTCAACAAATTAAGGCTACAGGTGCACGAGCCGGTGTCGCTATTAATCCTCATACGCCGGTATTGTTGTTAACCGATGTGCTTGAGGATATTGAACTCATTTGCATGATGTCCGTCAATCCCGGTTTTGGTGGACAAAAATTTATCTATCAGACTATTCCAAAACTCATTGAACTCCGTGAAATGTGCATCGTCCGTAATCTCGCTACCCTAATCGAAATTGATGGTGGAGTTGGTTTGCAAAATGCAGAGGCATTGCTCAAAGCCGGAGCTGATGTTCTTGTAGCTGGTAGCAGTGTCTTTAGTGCGAAGGATCCAAAAGGCGCGATACAGCAGATGAAAGGTATAGATGTGGGAGTGGTGCATAGTGCATAGGGCAAAGAGTAATTCAAGTTTGCAGTTAAGTGTAACAAGTGATTTTGAATAAATATGAGGCGAATGATGATTCTTGGCTTCATCATTATAGGCACAGTGACACTCACGATAGGCATTTGTATGCATTATGACCTTCTTGACCCTAGGCCGTTTTATGTAAAGATGTATTGTGGAATAGTTGCCGCTTTAACCGCAATGATGTTCGGGTATGTAACTTTAGTACTAGACAAGAATTCTTCAAAGAAAACAGATGATATTCTTGCAACTACTAAAGGTACTGGAAGCGATGTTATTGACTTGAGAAGAAAAGCGGATACATCAAACGCGAAAATTGACATTTTGCGTGAAGAAAATGATAGTCTAAAACTTCAGATAACCGACCTCGATAGTAAGCTATCAGAACAGAATAATACAGTTATTAATCTAACCCAGCAGACTGCCGATTTGTCAATTCGATTAGCGGAAAAGGCAAAAAATATTTATGATCTGAATACGGCAATTAAATTTCCACTGCCAAACAGTATTCATGTAAGTTATTGGGTTGAATTTCAGTTGGACGAATCAATTCAACGACAAGTTGATGAAATCATCAGTGGCGATAGTGATTTTGATATGAGACGTAAAGAGCAAGTAAGTTCACCAAGTGCATATTTGCCTGTGAACTACGCTCTAGTATCTCATCTAATTTGGTATGAAGGTACGCGTGACTTAGTTAAAGTAATATTTGCAAAGGACCTTGAGGAGGTTGGCGAAAAGGTTAGTTATAATGCGTTTCTGACATTTTCTAATTATGGATCTTATCGCAATTCTGAGACTAGGCTTCAAGAAGTAAATAAGAAGCTCTTGTATAACCCGGTATATAGAAAACTGATGTTGATCTTTGATGTAGAACTTGATAGGGAATACTATGCGACAGAACACCTGGAGCCTAGCATTACTAGTACATCATTGCACGATTTAGACAAGTCAACCATGGTTTTTAAGCAAGTTTTTCCGAGTCGCTTTACTTCGTTCGAAGTATTAGACTTTGAGATTTCTTCAAAAGAACTTAATATCCGTTTCAATAAATTGATCAAATCTATGAATGGTTTAGTATTTACGAGTAGCGTTAATTTATTTGAGAATCAATGAAGTCTAATCACCTTTTCACCAGGAAGCATTTATTACCAAGAGATCTTTGCCCACTTTCGTAGAGAGAGGCCAAGGGTGAGTTCAAGAAGGACCCGATGGAGTGATTCAGCAGATGAAGGAGATAGATGTTGGAGTACTGAAAGTTTAATTTAAAATTCACAGTCAGCAGTCCACAGTCTTCAGCTGGCAGTCAAGAGCCAAAAGCTAATAGCCACGAGCTAGTAGCCAGCAGCCAGTTGCGAAAAGCGAACAGCTAACAGCCAACAGCAATTAATATCTCCTCTGATACAAATCCTCAAGCTTACTTTTCTTGACTTCCTCTACAAATTCTACAAGATGCGCGATCATGATTTGCCACATTTTCCTTCCTTTTTCGGCGGTTGCCTTGGTGGGATCGCCCATGACGCCCGACTCTGAAATCTTACTTGTGCGTACATACCACGGTACACCACGCTCGGAAGAGTAGTCAAGATATGACGACCCAAAGGTGAGGGTCTCGTTCATCAGCTTGTCTTTTCGTACCACATCAGGTCTTACAGCAAGAGTCGTACTTGTTTCTATCTCACCGGCAGTAAGCGTACGGCGAACTACGTCCCATCCTCTCTGTGAAGAAACCGGAAATTTTTCGTAGGCAGTAATTCATGAATGCGATTGATAGGATGATCCTGGATTCGTATGAACACATCGTGAAACCACCAATACGCATCGATG
>DATDQA010000206.1:0-9177 GCA_035292505.1 Saprospiraceae bacterium
AGAACGTTTCGGGGTGCGGGTTAAAAACAATACATGATGTGGATGGGCGATGACGATGAATAATGCTCATTGAGATGAACAGAAATCACATTTACCCCATTGTATTAGGAATGTTGATATTGACTGGCTGTGATGCTGTTCATATTTTATTTTCAAGAGATTGTGAGGCTAAAGTTGAAACTGCAGAATCGGTGAATCGCTTTGTAAAGAAGAAAAGAATAGATGGATATCCGATCGTCTGCCTTGATCCAATCTACGTGAGTTCGTTTTATTTGCTTCCGGACTACCCTTTTTTTAATTCAGAAGGGGAGTATCTCGCCCTGAGAGACGATACCCAAGGATGTATAGCCGACAACTATTACTACCTGATATTAAAATACCTTCTGGAGCATGGTGATACATCTTATATCGCCGATTCCGTCACAAGGTCTTATTATACCCTTCATGACCCTGATGAATTAGTGCGGTTGTCAGAAAACCCTAAAAGTTCAGATCGGCCAGATAGGTCGAAATGGATATTGCACATGGAAACACTTGAAGCACATCTGAATAATTACATTCCTTACTTCAGAACGCTTGAGGGTGAGAAAATTGATCTAAGTAGGTTATATACGGACTACTTGCTAATTAGTACATTTTCGATGTCCGGAAGATCCAGTCTCACATGTGTCTTGGTGAGAGAAACGATCCGTGATGTCAAAAAACTCAACAAGGAATTCGGCAATCGGATTCAAATCGTGTTGATCAACACGGATGAAATGGACTGGATGAAAAATGAATAAATCACTCTTTTCCAAAAAATTGCACCAGGGGCCTCCAGACTCTTGCACTCCATGCTCTTTCGTTATGCGGAGCTCCCTCATCTAAGTACCAGACGTACTTATATTCTTTCGCATCAAGCGTCTTGAGCATCTCATCGATACCCGGTTGGAGACGTGCTTCCAGATCGAGCGTACCATTGTCAATATAGAGTTCGATATCCCTGCGCTCGGTTGTTGACATGACATCTTCGACGTAGTCGACTCCGATACTTCCTTCTTTGACTTTGAAGGCAGGCGACATACAAGCCGCTTTGCTGAAGACATCCGGGTATTCCCAGGCAAGGATGAAAGAAATCAAACCACCCATCGATGCTCCCATCACCGCAGTGTGTTCAACTTCCGATTTCGTTCTGTACATGGAATCGATCCAGGGCTTTAACTGACAGCACATGAAATCCTGATATTTTTCTCCGTGATTGGGATCATCTGAGTATTCAGAACCACGGACATCTGCATCACAGTAGACAGCAACGCAAATAAACTCTTCGATCTCTCCTTTTTGTATCAGGCTATCTGCGATCTCATCCACACGCCAATCATATCCAAGTGTTGAGGTGTACGGATCAAATACGTTTTGACCATCGTGCATATATAATACAGGGTACTTCCTGGTCGTATCTGTACCATAAGAAGGAGGAAGCCAGACAATGACACGACGTGCATCTAATCCTTTCACAGGGAACGCATCATGAATGCGATAATCACCGGTGATCTCGGGTTCCATCTGCAATAATGAATCCCTCCAAAACTCTATGACATATCGCATTATGGTATCCTGGTCGAGAGTCAAGGTATGATTTGAAGGAACCCTGCGGTCAACATTCAGAGCTTCCTTATCCCAACTTCCCTTTGTGAATTTGTATTCGAGCTGTGTACCCGCCGCAAAAGAAAAAGATGCCGACCAGATATTGCCATCCTCTTTTAAAGCTATTCGCGCAGGATTCCACATACCGAGTGCGTCCTGATTGCCGGTGATATAAATTCTTTCATCTGCTTTCAAAGGAGAACGGCTTTCGACTTCCACAGTGAGTGTAGGTTGTCCATCATTCTTGCAGGAAGAATACAATATGAGAGCAAGGGCAGGAAACAACCAACCTGAAACGGATAGTCTTGTTCGTTTACGCATCATTTATAGATACGCATGTGTGTTTTTATAACTTTTTCTCGAGAAAACCCTTTAACCACACAGAGCTTACCGACTTTGGTCTCTCCAGCGAAAGTCCTAATGCACGTGACCAACAGAGTGACGCCAATACCCCCAAAGCACGGGACACACCAAAGAGTACGGTGTAGTATTGATATTGCTTCAATCCGTAGTGTACGAGGATACTGCCACTATGCGCATCTACATTCGGCCAGGGATTTTTCACTTTACCCAGGCTCTGCAGAATCGGGGGTATCAATTCATACAGTTTCCAGACAATCTGAACAATTGGATTATTGGGCAGATGCACCTCTGCAAAACTTTTTTGAGCAAGAAACCGCGGATCGGGTTTCCGTAATACCGCGTGTCCATATCCAGGTATCACCTGACCGGCATTGATCGTGTCGTGAACGTATTGCCTGATCTGATCATCTGAAGGATGATCGGTGCCCATCTTATCAATCATTTCAAAAATCCATTTGATCACTTCCTGATTCGCAAGACCATGCAATGGGCCAGCCAGCGCATTCAATCCTGCAGCAAAAGAGAGATAGGCATCGCTCAAGGTCGAACCGACGAGGTGCACCGTATGTGCTGAGGCGTTGCCTCCTTCGTGATCGGCATGAATTGTCAGATAGAGACGCATCAGGGATTTGAAATCCTCATCGTTGGTCACACCGAGCATGTGCGCAAAGTTGCCGGCCCAGTCCAGTGACTGATCAGGTGCAATATGCTTTCCGTCAAAATAGGTGCTACGATAGATATATGCGGCAATTCGCGGGAGGCATGCGATGAGGTTCATGGAATCTTCATACATCACACTCCAGTAGTCATCCTTACTCATGCCTTCTGCATAGCGTTTTGCAAACAGACTTCCCGTCTGGAGACTCATCACGCCGATCGAGAACTGGGTCATGGGATGCGTGTCTTTAGACAGGCCGTCGAGTACTTTCCACGTATGATCGGGAATCTTACAACGGCGCTCCCACTCATCACTCAGCCAGTTCACATCCTCCTGAGAGGGAATCTCCCCAATCAACATGAGCCAAAACAACCCTTCGGGTAAAGGCTCCGAGTCCCCCGGACGCTTTGGTAGCTTATCCCTGAGTTCGGGAATAGAGAAACCTCTGAAACGAATACCTTCTTCCGAGTCGAGCTCGGAAGTCTCCCAGAGCATGCTTTTGACATCGCGCATGCCCCCGAGCATCTGTTCCAGGGATACTTCATCGACGATGCGCGCCCCATATTCTTTGCCTGTGACGCGCAGTGTCGCTTTTAGCTCCTGGGCCTTTTGATGAAACGCTTCTTTTAATCTGTCCATTGGTAATGCTAATTGATATGTTCAAAGTCCACCTTACATTTTGCCAGATCTGGGGATTCTGGAAGCTGGAAAATAGGGCAAGTGGTCTGGACTGCTAATTACAACGAATTTGGGAAATGGGAGCTGATCTTATGCTAAATATTTACCAGAATATTGCAATCGCGATAGAGACAGGCCCCAGTTGCTTACAAACAAACGACCGCTATAGTATGATATTTGATAAGAATCTTCAACAGAGCCAAAGTCGTAAGTTTTGACGAAAGTGCTTAGGGACGTGGCAGAAGAAAGCACAAACAAGATCAGGAACTGGAGTCTATGATGTTTCATCTTACTAATAAACAAATGTCTTATTCAGTAATATCATCGTTCACGACTTTACCTTCACGAACTTTCCCATTGCAATTGTTCTAGCGTTCTCCTTGATGTATACAATGTAAGGCCCATCCGGGATAGCGTGTGTATGTATTTGGCTGCTACCATGAATCAATTGACCCGTAAAAATGACCTGGCCGGTGATATCCATAACTTCAAGGTCCAATAAATATTGATCGGTATCAAGTTCAAGATTCAAAACATCTGATACGGGATTAGGACTCATCAAAAGACTTTGATCCAGGCCCACGGGGTTATTCACTGCAGTCATGAAATCCTCAGGCTCAACGATATTCACTTGATGGCAATCTTCTGGATCAAGACATCCATTGGAGTCCACGCGCATGATGAGCATATCGCTCTGATGATTGATGTCGAAGTATCCTACTGCCATAATATCTCCGTCGTCCAATTCGATAAAGTCGAAGAGATATCCCCGGCGGGATTCTCCATCAAGAGTATCGATATCGAAGTATGTTCTTTCCCACAGAAGCACACCATTCGGGGTCATTCTTATAAGCCATGGTGAGTCTTTGATGACTGGATCATAATTTCCATCCCTATAGTTTCCGCAACCCAGGATGTCACCATTTTTCATTGTTTTCAGGCGGGCAATGCTCCGCCCTGCCTTACCAGACTGAGGGTCAAAATTATGCTGCCATGAGATTGATCCATCTGCATTAACTGCTCGAATTGAATAGCGAGCTCCCGATGGATGATCTATTGTGATCAGTGTACGCCCATCTTTAAGCGCACAGCCACGTGGGAGTGTCGAGCCGGTGCCCACATCCTCGCTTCGATAAGACCATACGGTGTCATAATTAGTATCTATTTTGTAAATTTTCCGATAGTTGAAGTCCTGATCGTCATCTTCAATCCAATGATAGGTAGTGAGTCTCCCTTGCTCGTCAATAAAGCTATCCCATAGAATTGATAGTGCTGCAATATCAATCTGCAGCAATGTATCGAGATCCCCATTGGATTTCACTATATATATTAAAGCCTGCATACTGTCGTTTTGGTTCCCACTACCGCAAATCATGTATTTATTATTAAAGGATTGTGTGGTCAACTGAAACATCCTGGTGAACTTTTTTGTAGGATGCTCAATTTTAATTGTTTCTCCGAATTTCTGACCGTCAAGAGTAAAATGTGCCATGCGCCAGAATGGCAGCCATTCCCATCCTGGAAGCATTGAAAGAATGGCTTGACCGGGAATATGACCAGGTACTTCCGGCAAGCGTGATTGGTAAAGCCATTGCTTATACTCTTAAACGCTGGCATAGAGGTTCTTCCGAATGTCTGTCACCCCTTTGTTTCCATCCTATTTTTTACCGTAAGTTTACTGAGCCGCTCGGGTTCTTACAAGATGTGGTTCACCGGACCTTACGTTTTAAGCAATTTCGGAGATTATCAGTTGTGCATATAATCATTGATGGAGCCTATGCTAAATAGCACATTCTGAAAATATTAGAACCGATATCCTATATAAATACCTACACCATAGTGATCTCTTGGTGGTTTAGGAAAGTTGAAATATTCTCCCTTTAATAAAACGTAGAAATTCTTGTATACAGGATACGATAATTCGAATCCTACTCCTATTCCAATTTCACTGAAATTTACTCCATCATAAAAACCTTCTCTCCAAAAACCATGATCTACATAGTGAGTAATCCATATTTCACCAACAGGTGGACTGAACCTATAACTCATGCCAACAAAAGGCAAGAATTCAAACCTATTTTCAATCTGAAGTCTACCAATGGCAGATAGTTGGAATTGTTGTATGTTTCTTACGAGAATTCTATACGGAGGGGGTTCCAATTCCCCGCCACTATAATCAGCAGAATAGTCTTCATAACTTACCTTAACACTAAGGAATTTGGCAAAACTTCGACGATAAGAAACATAAGGGACATAGAGATCAAGTCCAGACGATTTTGTCCAGGTAATAGTTGATGGAAATCTCAAAGGATGTTCGTTGTTAATACCATTTCCTGCATCCCGTATCCGGTCAAAGTAGTATCCTGTCCTTCCTATCTGAATTTCGTTCTTTACATTGTTGATAACCGTGCTTTGCGCTGAACTGCAACTAACAACCACCATGCAGAAGAGAAATATGATAGGTATTTGTTGCTTCATGTAAAAAATACTTGAAATAATATATTTCTTAATTGGAAAGAGGAACACATGTCAAAGACATGTGTTCCTTAGATCAATCAAATCTTAATAAAATGCAGGACGTCCACACCCCGCTCATGATGTATTTGTAGAAAATAGTATCCAGGCTCAAGATCGCTAAAATTAACTGTCTTTTGCTTATCATTTACCAGTATTTTTTGGATTATTGCTCCCGAGATACTTATCACATCGACAAAAGAAATCATTGATTCCTTGGCTACTATTCTTATAATGTCTTCTGAAGGATTTGGAAAAATCTCAAATTCTTTAGGCAACTCCTCTAGAAAGCTTCCGAACGAGCTTACTGGAGCGTTAAATTGAGAAGCCCCGCCACCTTCTTGTTCACCACATAACCATTGATCTTCTAAACAATAAATTGTTATTGCAAAGTCAGACTGACCTCCTAAAGACGAAGTTGCGCTGATAGTGATTATTTCGAAATCATCAGGTGGTGGGGGTAGAATATCAAATAAACTAAGTGTATTATTACCTGGTCCGGATAATGCAAACACCCAATTAGTTGGAATATTCCACGTGATTACCGCTCCAACAGGTGCTTCAGCAGTAAAAACAACTGGAGCATCTCGGTCTATACACATCACAAAGGGTAAGCGTTCGGTGAACCACGTCTTGTAGAAACGCTCAATACCCACTAAACTTACGGCAAAAAACAAGATGGAAACAAAGGAACGAAAGACGTCGTCTGCGATGTCAGAACACATGAGCAAGTATCCGGAAAGTGGTATGACACAGAAAGCATACTGCGAAGCACACGGAATCAGCCCTGCAACGTTTGGGTATTGGCTGAAGAAACATCGTGCAAACAAGAATGAGGGCGAGAGATCATTTGTGCGTATGAATCCAAAGAATACAGAGTCAGCCGATGTCGAGATTCACTACACGAATGGCACTGTGGTACGTTTCCAGGGGCTGGTGGATACGAAGTACATCAAAGAGCTGATCCGATGATCGGGCTGGATCAGCGCAGGCGATACTTTCTGTACGCTGGGATCACCGATATCAGGAAGAGCTTTGATGGATTGAGTGGTCTTGTGGTCAATGAAATGAAAGGTGGACTGTTGAGTGGTGACGTGTTTATCTTTCTGAATCGTCGGCGGAATATGATCAAGCTGTTGGTGTGGGACCGGAGTGGATTTGTGATCTATTACAAGAGACTTGAAAAAGGTACGTTCGAGATTCCCACGTCTGATGACAATACTGTTGAGATCGAATGGACGCAATTGGTGATGATCCTTGAAGGGATCAAGTTGAAAAGCATACGTAAACGATTAAGATATACCGAAAGGAAAATGAGTAGTACGCTGCAAAACAAGAATTATCCACAACAATTACCTGTGTGATGTGAGAAAATAAATCGAATATGTTGTAATGATCTGGCTAAATGCATGAGTATTTTTGTGCTGTGAAGCTTGATTACGATACATGTACGAGAGAAGAACTGATTGCATCACATCAGGAGCAGGCATGGAAGATTGAGGAACTCACACATAAGTACAAGGAACTGGAGCGGGTGATCTTTGGAAGAAAATCAGAACGCTTCGTTGCAGAAGTTCCAGCCGATCAACTCCGGTTGATTTTTGCACCAGGCGAAGATAATCCGGAACCCCGGGCACAAGAAAAGCAACAAGTATCATATACGCGAAAGAAAGCGGAGAACAAACAGCATCCTGTACGGCAGCAGATACCACCTCATTTACCCAGAGAGGTGATCGATCTGCATCCAGAAGGTTGTGATGATGGCATGGAGATAGGCAAGCCAGAAGTGACCGAGGTACTGGAATACAAACCTGGAAAACTTCAAGTCATTCAATACCGGCGACACAAGTATAAGATCGTTGATGCAGCAGGCAAAGAGAAGATTGTGATCCCGGAACTGCCCGACAGAGGGATAGACAAAGGGATGGTAGGACCGGGGTTGCTGAGTCATGTGATTACAGATAAATATCTGGATCACACTCCGCTGTACCGTCAGTCACAACAATTTGCGCGTGAGGAGGTCGACCTCCCGCGGTCTACACTTAGCGGATGGATCAGCCAGTGCTACGATCTTCTGCTGCCGTTGTACAATGTGTTGGAAAAAGAAGTAGTCAGAAGCAGCTATCTGCAGGTAGATGAAAGCAGCATCCGCGTACTGACAAAAACCAAAGAAAAGAAATCGTTCAAAGGATGTATGCAGGTGTATCACGCTGTGGAGGAACAACTGGTATGGTTTCGGTACACACGCACGAAAGAACAAGCCAATCTGATTGATATCCTCAAAGAATTCAGAGGGAATTTGCAGGTAGATGGGAATGTCTCCTATGACGAGTTCAAGAAGATAGAGAATGAGAAAAGAGTCTATCCGCAGATTACTGTCTCACATTGCATGGCACATGCGAGAAGGAAATTTGAGCAGGCTCTGGACAATGACAACGAGCGTGCATCCCATGTGCTGACGGAGATCCGCAAGCTCTATGAAATCGAACGTCTTGCCAGAGATGGTCTGGATAAAGAAGCGATCGAATTGCTCCGCAAAGAGCAATCGCTTCCTATACTCAAAGCTCTAAAGCAATGGCTGGATAAAGAATATGAACGTGCGTTGCCAAAAAGCCTGATAGGCAAGGCAATTGCGTACACCTTAAAGCGCTGGATTGGTCTTTGCGAATATCTGCACAATGGAAACCTTCTGATCGACAACAATCTTGTCGAAAATACGATCCGTCCTCTTGCCCTAGGCCGAAAAAACTACCTGTTTGCCGGATCGCATAACGGAGCCAGATGGGCCGCCATGTTCTATTCCTTCTCCGGTACCTGCAAGGTCAACGGAATAGACATGTTCTCGTGGTTACGAGAAGTGCTGATCCGTATACAGAATCATCCCGTCAATCGGATTCATGAACTTCTGCCTACAAAAAATTACCGGTTTTTGCATAAGGAGAACGAGACGTAGTTCACCGGACGCTTACCTTAATTTTCCACTTGAGTTTACTGCTTATCGATAGATATGAAATCATGTGGTATTTTGGACTTGTAATTTGGATTCAAATGAAAATAAATGGTTCTTACTCAAACGTTGTTCTTTTGTTTATTGCTTTAGCAATTACTGAAATGACAGCATGTCAAGGTAATTTCGACACAATCAGAGTACCAATGCGAATAGTTTATGACATTCAAACAAGCGATGGCTGGGAATCAAAGATTTATTCCCATGACGGTTGGAGACAGGTGAAATTCAATGGGGTATCAATAGTCCAATGGGTTCCAAACGAGGATTGTCTGTTAGCCGTTGTTGACGAGCCGAACTTGGATAATGCCTCCGAATATGAATCCCAGAG
>DATDQA010000207.1:0-9284 GCA_035292505.1 Saprospiraceae bacterium
TCGACCGCATGGATACTCACCGAAGTATCCGTGTCCTTTCGATTGCAATTGTCTTCACAGGGATGATAGCAGACTCTTCCATGAATTGCGGGTAAAGGATTCTCTTCAATGAGCTTCTCCCATGCTTCTTTATACTGTCCTGCTTGTGCGAGGGCAAGCCATGCCTGGATATTTTCTCCGGCAGGACATGCCTGATTGCAAGGAGGAAGGAAGTCCACGTATACAGGCTTATGTGTGCGCAGTGGGCCAGTGCCTTTGCTGTGTCCGTACAAGTCTGCCGGTACAGTACGATCAATTTCCCGTGAACTCATTTATTATTACCTGCTTTTCCTCTCACATTCTCACCTTCTCACTTTCTCACCTTTCTCGCTTTCTCGCCTTTGGTCCCTGAGCTTGTCGAAGGGCACCTTCTCACAATCTCTCGTGTTTGTTCCGCTATCCCGACGCATTCTTTCACTTTGTCTGCCGAAAGGCAGTAACTCTCATCATCATCTTCGTGGCGACATTCAATGGCTAAAAAATCGAGCTGACGAAATGCGGCATCGTGATGTCTGCACTGGGCCAGCAAATGCTCAAGGCTCAGTGGTGATATGGGTGTGCAACTATGTGCGAGTAAAAATCCACGCAAATAATTTGAGATGCTTAGCCGGGTGTTGAAGCATACCATTGGTACTACGACATCCTCCTGCGATCTTTCCAGTTCATGTTTTGCTACTTCTAATAGCTGATCGGCCTCTGTAAATAGCCTCTGAGTGCTGCTGGGCGATGTAGTTTGTTCCATCTCGATTCTATTTTGGACGAACTTAACAGGATACTCTGCAGATCTGAATGATACTTATCAATGTGAGAGTTGATATAGATCATGGGGATGGTTCTGGTCCTGGGTGCTGGTTGCTGGGGAACTGGCTCCTCGATACTTGCTCCTACGCGCAAACCTCGTAGCATAGCACAGCAACCTACAGATTCATGACGTTACGCCATAGCGAATTCCTGGCAGTTTATTCGGTGAAATTGATGGATACGCCTGGGGCAATAATTGGTAAAATTCACGGTGATTGAATAGATGTTTGGTCGCACACCTTGTATTTCTTGAACTTGCACTTGCGTTTGTGTTTGAGGTTTTCATCTTCTCACCTTCTCATTTGATCCGCCATAGCGCTCGCGAAAGCGGACCTTCTCGCTGTCTCTCTCAAGGAGTCCTTTGGACACATTCTCGCCTTCTGCTTCCCGCTTCTTATCTTCCCCGCCCTTTAAGTAATCATCAATGAAAAACCTCTACGTCCTGCTCGTAGGCATCAATGACTACGCTTCTCCCCTCTCAAAACTCAACGGATGCATCAAAGACATTGATCAGGTGAATAAGTACCTGGAAGACTACTGCAGCAAGGATTACAACCTGTACATCAAGCGTCTGGCGAATGTCGAAGCCACCTATGCGGCAATCAAGCAGGGATTTCGGGAACATCTCGGACAGGCGGGCCCTGATGACATCGCCTGGTTTCATTTCAGCGGACATGGGTCGGAGGAAAAAACGGCAAAGGAATTTCTTGCGCTCGAACCAAATGGCAAGGACCAGACCTTGATCTGTGCCGATAGCAGCTTTGATGGCACGAATAATCTTGCAGATAAAGAACTGGCAGTACTGATCCATGAACTGGCGACGAAAGGTAAGAGCAGTCCTCCTCACATCGTGGTATCACTAGATTGTTGTCATAGCGGATCAGGTACACGATCGGCGGGAGAAGATGTCGAATGGTCGACTCGCTCTGCACCATCGAGTGGCAAGGTTAGGACATTAGACTCCTACGCCGATGGATATTATACCAATCAGAAAACTCTTGAAGTACCATCAGCGAAACATGTGCTCCTGAGTGCATGCAAGAGCGTCCAACGTGCTGGCGATCTACCGAAAGGTGGCGCCTTTACGACAGGATTTATCAAAGCGCTTCGGGCAGCGGATGGGAATATCAGCTATGCAGATCTTTTCCTGCGTGCACGCTCATCCGTACAGCAGATTCGCGACAATCAGACACCGCAGTTTGAGACACTTCAGAACTTTGATCCCTATACCCGTTTTCTCGAAGGTTCTCCTGCAGGCGATCGCGATTTGTATGAAGTCGTGAAGAAAGATGGCACCTGGTATGTGAAATGTGGCGCCATTCACGGCCTTCCGACGAATCCGGATAAACCCATCGAACTTGACATCTGCACACCTCCACCGGAGAAAAAACAAATAGGCACCGCTACAATTAAATCGATTGGTGCACAGATGAGTCCTATCGACTTTGCAGGTGGATTTGAACTTGGTCATTTAGTCCGCGCACTCACTCCGGGCGATGAAGCATACATGGCATCTATCCGGCATCTTCCCGCGCCACCTGAGTTTGTAGCATTGACCGGTGATCCGGATGTGATTGCAAAGTTTAAAGCTGACGAGCGCATTCGCTCGAAGAATATTCTGTGGGTATCACCAGGCGATGTGGCCAGTATTGAAGTCATTGTTAAAGATGGATCTATCGTCGTAATGGACCTCGAGAAAAACAGGAAAGCATTTGTTGCGGATGGAACTGGTCCGGATCATATCCAGGTCGTAATAGATGCACTCGGTAAAATCGTGCACTGGAGACGAATCATCGATCTTGAAAATAAAAACACACACTCGAAGGTGCGTGACATGGTGAAATTCGAAATCCGCGTGCAAGATGAAGATGGCACTGTGAAGAAATATCCGGGACAGGATATGCGACTTCTTGCAAACAGTCGTTCGCTCGACAACAGGTTTCCGGCATTTCTCCCTGTCGTACATCTCAATAATATTCAGCAGAACCTCTATTTCTATCTGTTCTTTGTTGCGTACGACTATTCGGTATCATGCCCGGGTGAAGAAGTGGTGTACCGACCGGACGAGCACGAGGATCGCTCACATGTCGAGATACCACTCTGGAAAAAAACGCTTGGATGGGGACCTGCAAAAGAGGATGCGGAGGATACCTGCCATTTTAAACTATTGGTTACAACTGAGGCGCTTGATCACCAGCAATTTTTGCAAAGTGGTCTTGGTGTACACAGGAGTGGCATCCTTGGAGAGCCTACACCGAATAAAGTCTTTGACGACTGGACTGCGTTCACAGCAGGGATCACGATTGCACGGCAGGATCAGGCGCTCAATGCATCGCAGGATGTCTCGCTTGCAGATGGCAATATGAAAATCAAAGCACATCCGTCTATCAACGCGAATATCAGTATCGGTCATGTAGAGAAAAATTCACGTGCTGGTGGTGAAGCGCAGGCGTTTGCGTTATTGCAAGGGAAACATACAGACCTCGTCAATTTCAATACAAGTCGCAGTGCACTAGCGCAAAACGTGATCGAACTCAATGACCTGCAGATCGCCGATGAATCTATTCTGCAGACACAACCCCTGGAGATTTCGCTCTCCGCGAAGACAGGTGATGATAGTATGCTTGTCCCTGTTGCGTTTGACGGACAATATTTCCGTGTAATCGGTGACAGTACCTCCGATGCAAATGGTACCACTATTCATATCAGGGAATTACCTCAGTCGAATAGTACGATGCAGGAAAGAGGTCTGTTGAAATCTCTCAAGATGACCTTCTGTAAAGTCGCGCTCAACCAACAAAACATCAATCAAATGCATTGGGTGGACACTCTTCCCGACGGCACGATCAGTTTGAATCGGGAAAGTCTCGGCATCAAAACCAGTAAGGCAAAAAATATCCTGCTGGTCCTGCACGGACTTGGTGGCGACGCACTTAATATGACACAAGCTTTGATGACAAACCTTGCTCCTGAAAAACTGAAATCCTATGATCTTATCCTCGCCTACGACTATGAGAGCCTGAACACAGGATTGGATGACACAGCACGTGCATTGAAAACAGAACTGACGGGCTTGAATATTGGTAAAGACGGGCGCAAGATCACGATCGTCAGTCATTCACTTGGCGGACTTGTGGCAAGATGGCTGATCGAAAAGGAAGGAGGTCATGCGTTTGTGCAGCATTGCATTTTAGTTGGCACACCACACAATGGCTCGGCATATGGAAAGATCGATGCATATCGCCAATGGGCACAAGGCGTTCTTGATCTTGCCTTGAATTTTGTTCCAAACGTGGTACCCTTTTCCGGTTTCTTATTGAAATTTCTTAAGACAGCCAATGATTTGACAGGTTCTATCGCTCAACTTGATCCCGCTTCCAGGTTTATCAATGACCTCAACAGCAGCAGCGATCCCGGTGTGAAGTATACTGTGATAGCAGGTGATGCATCAGGAATAGATAGTAGTGCACCGGGATTCAATAATTTTCTTCAGAATACGCGATCGAAGATGAGCAAGTGGATGAATAATGATGAACCCAATGATCTCTTTGCACCAGTGCGGAGTTTGCAATGTCCGGAATTGTGGGAAGGGAGAGGTCAGGTGGTAGTACCCCCCGTCTTACAGGCTCATCATTTCTCTTATTTCAACGGGACGACTGGAACAAGAGACAGCCAGAATATCTGGCAGGAGTTGACCGAGGCGCTGTAGGATTGATGTAATATAATAAAGACAGTGTGTCAGGTCAAAAGCGCCGGAAGAATACCAGGTTCTCGCAAAGAAAACCTGACAGACAACCCATGCTGAGTTGATCTGTCAGGCTTAGTTCGACGAGACTAAAATCTTAACTCGTTCTTATTCACCACCAGGTCCTTTGCCACGGTCGGTACCCGGTACTCCAGTTGCGTAGGCAACGACGATTCCTGCGATCGGCCATCTTACGAGATTATAGACGGCATCGTACAAATAATAGGAAAGAGGGTGGGTAGTCATCAGGCTATACATGATAAGATTGTATCCTACGCCGATGATCAGCGCAAATATCAAACCGTATCGTATCCCTTGCTGCACCTTGCTTCCTCCTTCTACACCTTTGAGGTAGATGTAGGTGAAACCGAACAGCACGATGAAGAGCCCGGGAATGAGCCATGCGAAGTCAGGCATTGGTGAGCGCTCGCACCCTGGTACAGGAGCAAAGATATCGGTCAGGAGAACCGCATAAATAAGGTAGTCCAGGAGAAACACGGCCACGGTACCCACGACAGACCCAATTAGTAGTTTTTTTGTGTTCATTGCTGAAATTGTTTTGATGAATAAATAAAAGATGAGACCCTTTACGGTGCATGTATGCACTTACCGAAGACATGTCATGGGAGCAAAAATCCGCGACTGTGAAAGGCGATCCGGAGGGGTCGCGGTATCATAGTTGTGTTTTCGCATGCCCAATATAGACATTCCTTTGGAGAAGTTGTCGAAACTTCAGAATAACTGACATATTTATATTTCCTCCCATCCTGATCAGGACTGGCGGGGGTTTGCTCCAAGAGCATATATCATATCCCCGATGCATTTTGGTACTTTTATCCTGCAATGTCCTCAAAGTCATACCTCTATGCCTGTTGGTCCTGATGTCCGTAAGCTGGCAGCAATTATGTTTACTGATATCGCCGGCTACACAGCGATGGTGCAGCAGGATGAGGCAGATGCATTGCGCAAGGTAGCCCGACACCGCAAGCACCTCGAGGAATTCACAGTCCGATATCAGGGACAAGTCATTCAGTTTTACGGCGACGGCAGCCTGAGTATCTACGATAGTGTCGTGGATGCTGTGCGCTGTGCAATTGCCATGCAGCTTGCATACCAGCAGGAAGACAAAGTGCCGGTACGCGTAGGCATTCATCTCGGCGATTTCGTGATCAAAGACGGTACTGTATTTGGCGATGGAATCAATATAGCTTCACGGATTCAGGCTGAAGGCACTCCTGGCGCCATCCTGATCTCAGAAAAAGTAAACGGCGAGCTCATCAATCATAGTGATATCCGCACTGTTCCGATCGGTACATACGCTTTAAAAAACGTGTTGGATCCGGTAAAAATCTATGCAGTGACGACACCAGGGCTTGTCGTGCCGCGTAGAAAAAGCAGGATTGCAACACAATCGAAACGCAGCGCTCGTTTTGTGATTCCTCTTATCGCAATCGGAGTGACCATCCTCGTGACGCAGTATTTCAGAAAGAAACAGGACATAGAGAAACTGCTGCAGGAAGAACGGATTGCTGTCCCAATGTTTACCGCTCTCACGAATGACCCGGAATACAGTACGGTATCTAAGATGGCGGCGCATTGGATCACTACTGAACTCATCGAATCCGTACATGCATCCGTGGTATCCTATCAATCTGTAGTAGAAAACACACATATTGCCTACGCCACTGCACCTCAGCGCTTCTCGAACCAAACCGGTGCAGTGAATGTCATTGAAGGCAACTATAGGCTTCTTGGTAAAAGCAAAGACACCCTGGAATTCAGCGCAAAAATTCTGAACCTCAAATCAGGCGAATATCTCAAAGGGGACAAAGTACTTAAACGGGTACGTTGCCCACACACAGACCCTATGCAATGTATTCAGGAACTGAGCAGTGAAATCGCAGGATTCTGGGAAAGCAGGAAGGACAATGTTCTCAAACCCCCGAAGTATGACGCGTATAAAGCATATCTGGAAGCCAGAGCAGTCTGGTTTGAAGACAATCTGCAAGCTGAGCAACTCCTGCGCAAGTCCATTGAGTTGGATCCGGATTTTATTGATGCCTATTTTCTGCTGCTCGACTGGTTTTACAATGAAAAACAATTCTCTGCCGCAGCAGATATGCTGGAAGCGATAAAAACCCACTTTACCAGCCTCACTGAACGGCAAAAAAACTATCTGCACTATCATGAAGCGGACAACAAAGGCCGGAATGTCGAAGCCTTCAATTATTTTTTAAATGAATACCGCATAGATCCGAAAGACCTCTTTGTGAACACAAGCGGTATGGTCATGGCGGCAGAATATGTCAACGAGTCAAGGAAAGTCCTGGAATTTTTTTCACAAATAATTCCCGATAGCCTGAACCTGGCTGAGTGCACGTATTGTCAGACGCGTTTTTCGTTCGCGATCTCCGCTTTTCGTGTCACCGGCAAAATCAAAGAAGCGCGCAAACTGGCAGGCAAACTTCGCGCACATGTGCGTGGACGACATAACTATCAAAGATTGATCGAGTTTTATGTTTCTGTAAATGATACGGCTTCTGCAAACCAGCTGTTGACGGAAGCCATGCCTGTCACAGAACCCCTCTATCGGCCTTACCTGCAATTAGTTGCCGGAAGACAAGCCCAATTGAAAGGCAACAAGGCATTAAGGGATTTTTATGCGAGACGTTCTGCTTTATTTTCACCAGATTCCAGCCGTGCGCTCGGTCGCAGTTACTATCTCATGGATAGTCTCGATCGCGCTCTGGAAATCTATCATCTCGCGCTTGTCAAAGACTCTGCGGATTACCGCAACTATGCCGAGATGGGAGTGATTTTCGCTCGTAAAGGTGAAAAGGAGCAGGCCGAGCAAATGATTACTAAACTCGCTAACATAAAGACACCTTTTGACTATGGAAACACTCCATATTACCAGGCGCGTATCGCCGCAAATCTCGGTGAGCGTGAGCGTGCACTGAGTTTGCTGAGAAAATCTCTTGCAGAAGGAATGAAATTTTTCAATTCGATCACCTTCACAGAAGACATTGACCTCATGATGTTGCACGCTGATCCGGAATTCAAGAAGCTCTTGCAGAGACTCTAGCCATCCTCTATCCATCACTGCTTATCTTTAGGCTCCTAACAATTTGAAATTTCATTTTTTTCATATGATCTCATTATTCAGGATTCATCTTACCGCTGACCGTGTGGCGTGTTGGCTGTGCGCCATTTTTCTTCTTGTATGTTCTCATATTCAGCTTTCGGCTCAATCGGCACCGGCTGATTATCTGCCTGCGACTTTTCACAAAGAGCGTCGTGAATCCGTGCGTAAGATGCTGCCGGAGAATTCTGTGGCTGTCTTCTTCGCCAATCCTGTACGTAATCGTGCAAACGATGTGGACTATCTCTATCACCAGGATCCTGATTTTTATTACCTGACAGGATACACTGAACCGCATAGCGTGCTCCTGATCTTCTCAGCGGTGCAGACAGATCGGGATGGAAAAAAATTCAATGAACTTGTGTTCGCACAGTCCCGTGATCCACATGCGGAAATGTGGACTGGCCGCAGACTTGGATCAGATGGTGTAAGACAAAAATTGGGTATTGCCAATGTCCACGATCATCAGGCTTTCGCTGACTATCCGATTAACTTTACAAATTTCGATAAGGTGCTCTTCTTTCCTTTTCATAATGATGTCCGCGATGAAGGCAACGATAATGCCGATCTCTATGACCTGATGGCCTCTTTTCGTAACAAAACGAACATGCCTGAGAATTTCAACGCCCGACTCCAGGAGGTCTACAGCACGATGCGAAACGGTGGTGCACAAAACCTGGAAGACAGGAAGGCACAGATTTTCCGAATGACACGCTTTGATCCTTCTTTGCGCAGTGACCCTCTGGTAAAAGCGTTCCTGGAAAGCAAGGACCCTGAAATCGCAATGGCTGTTGTCGGCGAGATACCTCCCTCGAACCTCGATGTCAACTCATTGGGTAGAATCATGGATGTGTTACGTGAAACAAAAAGTGAAGAAGAACTTGTACTCATGCGCAAAGCGATCGATGTGAGTTGTGTAGGACAGATTGAAGTGATGAAAGCCATGCATCCAAAAATGTCTGAATCCGAAATTCAGGGCATCCATGAGTTTGTATTTAGAAAATATGGCTCAGAGTATGAAGGATATCCCTCTATCGTCGGCGCTGGCGAGAATGGATGCATCCTGCATTATATCGAGAATATCAAGCCTACTGTAGGCACTGACCTGGTGTTGATGGATCTCGGTGCGGAATATCATGGATATACTGCCGATGTCACGCGTACGATTCCTGCCAGCGGGAAATTCTCTCCTGAACAAAAAGCGATATACAATCTCGTGCTCAAAGCGCAGGAAGCCGGTTTCCAGGAATGCAAAGTCGGCAATGATTTCCGATCCACGCATCGGGCTGCACAAAAAGTGATCGATGAAGGTCTGGCAGAACTCGGCATCATCACCAAAGGACAAATGCATACGTATTTTCCGCATGGGACATCGCATTATCTCGGACTTGATGTGCACGATCGCGGGACAGGAGGAACTTTCAAAGCTGGCACTGTCATCACCGTCGAGCCAGGCATTTATATTCCCTTTAATAGTCCCTGCGATAAAAAGTGGTGGGGTATTGCAGTGCGTATCGAAGACGATATCCTGATCACAGAACACGGATGGGAGAATCT
>DATDQA010000208.1:0-6660 GCA_035292505.1 Saprospiraceae bacterium
CATTAAATGGTATAACGACGAAAAACCTCATGGAAATCTTCAGATGAGAACTCCAACAGCATTTGAAAACTATGTTGACAATCTTCCTAAAAACGAGCGACCTAAACAAGTGATTTTCAAAGGTTATTCCGAGTTATCCACTAAACAAGAGTTGCTAACAAAAAGAAAAAAGTAGCAAAAAAGAAAAAGTAGTAATGGTAATAACGATACTTACTCTCTATTCAAAAAGTCAACCTATTTCAGGCAGGTACAGATTGCAGACTGAGGACTGAGGACTGAGGACTGAAGACCAAGGACTGAAGACTGAGGACTGGGAACTACTTTGTAGATTTACCGCGGAGATAGTTTCCCCCCATATCCCTGACGCATATCATATCGCTCAGTTCAAAAGCTGTGCCTCTTTTATCATGCAAACTGTTTTGCAATTCCTTTTGTATGTGTTCCTGCTCAGTGATGTGCGGGAGACTTGTGTCAGCCCTATCATCACTGAAGCGACCGGTCAGTCGACAGAAAGTATCTACATATCCTGGCTGGACTTTGGTAATGAACCCGGGACGTTCTTTGATCTTGAACTCGTTCCAACCGGCACTGTCCCATCCGGTCAGCCAACAGTCGATAGTATTGCCGGTCTCAATACAACAGTCAACGGACTCCTCTCGGGCACTGAGTACGATATCTATATCAGAGCTGTTTGCCCGGATGGCCCCTCTGACTGGAACGGCCCTGTGAAAGCGATTACGTACATCGCGAATGAAGACGCGTGCGGAATTGCATTGAACATTCCTGATGATAATTGTCCGCAGTTCAGATCGTTGGCGATCGAGGTGAATGAACATGCAGGTCTCACGTTGGGTATCGATCTTTTTCTCTCCTCTGTTGATCTGATCGTGGAACATCCCTGGATGGCAGATCTGACTTTTTTACTCAGAAGTCCCTCCGGAGCATCCGCACTTTTAATGGCAAATCATGGTGTTGGCGTACAACATATCGGCGATCCCGACGACACGACCTGTACACAAGTGATTTCATTTACGATGTCTGCATGTGTTGATCTCACGGAGATTGAAAATGGACAGACAGGAAATATTCTTCCCGATGCCTCTTTGAATATTTTCCATGACCAGGGTAGTGCACAAGGCATATGGCACCTTGATGTCTGCGATAAAGCTTCCGATGACGTGGGACAGTTGCGTTTCGTGCAATTGAATTTCACTGAAAATGCCTGTGACTTTCCCCCAACTCTGGAGACACACCAGGTTTTGGACACCACAGCCACACTGAATGGATTGGGTGATGAAACTTGTGATACACTTCTCGTGCTTGTCTGGAATGTAAATATGCCTGTGGATACAATGGCCTTGTTGATTGAATGTGTGACGGATGACATTCTCATTCATCAATTGTTACCTGGCGAGAGCTATATATACACTGCTCAAAAAATCTGCGGCGATCATCGCTCGGCATGGTCATGCCCTCAATTTATTTCCACAACCTGTGATTATATCTCCTTGTGGTCTTCTTTCGATAATAATGCTGATTGTATTGCAGAGTGCTCTTTCGCTTGTCCATTGTCCGATACCCTCTGGACAAATTCCGACCAGGATGAGATGGACTGGACCGCATTCCAGGGTGCAACGCCTACCGAATTTACAGGACCTGATGGCTCGCGGTTTGTAGGCGGCAAATACCTCTACACAGAAACGTCAGGAGATGAATGCCAGGATAGTGCAGAAGCAATTCTGATTTCAAGATGCCTGAGGATTGCGGGCTCAGAGGATGGTTGCGATCTGAGTTTCTGGTATCACATGTATGGAGCATCGACCGGCAGTCTTATCCTGGAGATTAGCGTAGACGGAGGTACAGTTTGGGAAGAACTTTTACATCTCACAGGTGACAAGGGAGATGCCTGGCATGAAGCCAGTGTCGATCTTTTCGGATACAATGATGTGTTGGCCATCCTGCGATTCAGGGCTATTTCAGGTGCAGGTTTCCTTGGCGATATCGCTGTGGACGACATCATGTTCTTTGGCTCTGTAGATGGCACCGGTATTGAAATCTGTTATTATGCCGATGTCGATATGGATGGGTATGGCAATGTGAATCACACTGTCTGTCTTTGTGCACAGACACCACCGCCTGGATTTACAACTGATACTTCTGATTGCGATGATCACGATCCTGAAGTATCTCCCATCGCCGCAGAGTTACCATGCAATCTGCGGGATGACAACTGCAATGGTGAGATGGATGAAGGCGTGAACCCTGATCCGATTGTCTATATCGCTCTTCTTTTGGAAGATGCATCATGTACAGGTATCAACGATGGAGAGATTGAGATCGTTGCGATGGGAGGTCTTGCACCTTATTCATTTCAATGGAGTAATGGCAGTGATTCCAGTTATCTCTCCGGCCTGAGTCCCGGATTCTATGAGGGCACCATCACAGATGCAAATGGATGCATAGCGGTGACAGAACTTTTTGAAATCGGATCGCTGGCGATCATTGAATATTTCATTGTCGCAGCTTCAGATCCCTCATGTATCGGACAAACTGATGGGTTTATCAGCGGAATTGTCCAGGGAGGCTCCGAACCTTATACATTCCTCTGGAGCAATGGCGATACAATGCAGGACGCCACTGGACTCCCTGATGGGATGTATCAGGTGACGGTCACAGATTCCCAGGGCTGCTGGTTGGTCTCCGATCCTGTCGAACTAGCTGCAACAAGTACGATATCTGTCAATGTTCTTCAACTCAAGCATGTCTCCTGTCATGGTGGAAGCAACGGTAGCATCCGCGTCATCGCAAGTGGTGGCGCAGTACCTCCCTTTCAGTACCTGTGGAGTAATGGAGATACCACAGGACTGACAGCAGGTCTCACAGCAGGAAGCTATACCTGCACGATCATAGATTCTTTAGGATGCATGCTTGTAGCAGGACCATATCAGATCACAGAACCACCTGCTCTTGAGGTGCAGGTCATCTCAGCAATTCCACCGCTTTGCAATAGCAGTGATGATGGTAGCATTCAACTCAGTGTGAATGGAGGTTCTCCACCTTACTTCTATACATGGTCGCATGGGGCGTTCAGCGAAGATGTATTCCAGTTGACGGCCGGCGAATACTCCGTCACGGTCGCCGATCTGCATGGTTGTGATACCATACATGATATCTTGCTGTTGTCACCGGATATGCTTGAGATAGCATTGGATACAGTCATCCACGTGCAATGTCCCGGAGACAGTACAGGCAATATCATCGTGCATGCACTTGGTGGTACGTTGCCATACAGATATGACTGGAGTACAGGTGCTACAGACAGTGCGCAGCTCGATCATCTTCCGACTGGTTTCTATTCAGTCACATTATCCGATGCTTCCGGATGTAAGTCTGCGATCAGGAACATCGAAGTAGTTGCCATCAATGCACCCCTTGAGATCAACTTCGATGAGATATACGATGTGGCTTGTCACGGTGATTCATCAGGTTTTGTAGTGGCTTCAGTAGTTGGAAGCCCTGGTCCCTTTTGGTTTAACTGGAGTGCAGGCACACAGCACACAAGCATAGATGGTATAGATACTCTGCTATCTCTTCCTTCCGGCAGCTACCAGGTGACTATCACGGATGCCAATGGTTGTATCGGCACATCCGTCAAAGCATTGATCACAGAACCGACACGACTCACATTTATCCTTGATGATCTTTTTCACAACATTTGCTTTGGAGATAGTCTGGGAATAATAGATGTTGCAGTTGATGGTGGAACAGTTCCCTATACATTTTTATGGAGCAATGGTGATACTACTGAAGATCTTCTGAATCTTCCGTCAGGAACGTATCAGCTTGTCGTAACAGATAGTTTTGGTTGTACGCTTTCGACACAGGCCTTCGATATCATTGAACCCGACTCACTCATCATCGACTTCGAGACTGCGAATGAAATGGGTATGATGTCCAATGGTTGGGCTCTTGCACTTCCAAGTGGCGGCACTTCACCGTATATGTATCAGTGGGATACTCTCACCGGATCACAGACGACAGCATTAGCGATCGGACTTGTATCAGGTATGTACACGGTGACGATCACTGATGATGAAGGGTGTGAGTATATGGCATCGGTTTTTGTAGATCGTACCACGAGTGTTGGAGATGTTGAAGAAGATGGGATCAGGATATATCCGAATCCGGCGAGGGAGTGGTTTATGATTGAGGGTGTGCACGAAGATGCGCGCATTGAGGTATATTCACTCGATGGAAAAAGATTTATTCTACCAATTGAAAAATTGTCAATAAACCAGATATTAATACACACTCGGAATCTACCTCCATCAATTTATTTCATTCTCATTGATGAGAGCATTCAAAAGGTCGTTGTGGCAAATTCATCCTATTAAGTTATTTTCAGCCACACGGAATTGCTAACTATGTCAGAGCCAAGCAAGGAAAACCGAATATTCCGGAAAAGAAGTTCAAGAAAATGATGGGACTCAATGAGCATGACTAAAAAACAACCCAACGCCGACCGCATCAAATCCCTCGAATCCTGGATCTGGGACGCCGCCTGTAGCATACGCGGCGCTCAAGACGCTCCTAAATACAAGGACTTCATCCTGCCACTCATCTTTGTCAAACGCCTCTGTGATGTGTTCGATGATGAAATAGATCGCATTGCCGAAAAGGTGAAATCAAGAAGCAAAGCCCTGCAGCTCGTACAAAAAAGACAAATCGCTTGTACGCTTCTATGCTCGGCGAGTATGTGATTGTCCATGAGTTGTTGCATTTCAATGTACCGAATCATGGAAAGTTGTGGAAGAGTCTGATGAGGGCGTATTTGGGGGATTATGAAAAGAGTGAGAGGAGATTGAAGAGGATTACAACTACAGAAAGAATAAAAGCCATTGAAGTAACCCAATGAAAGAGGATAAAACAGAATACTACGTGTATGTCTACATCGACCCAAGAAACTTTGAAGAGTTTTACTATGGAAAAGGTAAAGGGAGCCGGAAGAATGCACATTTATCGCAAGACAATGACACAGAAAAAGTCAAAAGAATAAATGCCATCAGAAAGGAAGGGCTTGAGCCAATAATAAAAGTGATTGCCAAAGGCCTTACTGAGCATGAGGCTTTTCTTATTGAGAAAACACTTATTTGGAAACTTGGGAAGTCACTTCTGAATATTTCCTCCGGGAAATTCGCAGATAAGTTTAGGAAACATGACACGTTTCATTTGGATCTTGCTGGTTTTGACTTCAAAAATGGCCTTTACTATGTCAACGTCGGGCAAGGGCCTCATCGTTGCTGGGACGACTGCAAAAGATTTGGCTTTTTATCAGCCGGTCAAGGTCCTCAATTTAGTGACCCAATAAGGACACTCGAACCAGGTGACATCGTTGTCGCCTACCTTAAGAGATATGGCTATGTTGGCATTGGGCGTGTACTACAAAAGGGTGTTAAAGTTGCAGATTTCAAATATCAAGGCCGATCATTAAAGCACTGTGATCTTGAAGTGCCTAATATCTTCCAAAACTCAGACAATGATAAATCCGAATACCTCGTAAAAATTGACTGGATAAAGACTGTTGATAACGAACAAGCCAAATGGCAGAAAAACAAGCAACTCTTTACTACTCAGTTAGTCAAGGCATCCTTGCAACGACAACGGGAGACAAGAGAATTTCTTGAAATGGAATTTGAGATAGATTTCAGAGAACTCCTACTAACGGAAGACCACAATGGAAAGAAATAACACACACCTGGCTGGTGAATATTTCGTCGCGGCAGAACTCTACCGCAGGAAACAAGTACAGGTTGATCGTTGATATAGAATTCCGATTGCAAATTGCTTTCATCGTTTGGATAGGCACACATGAGGAGTATGATCAAATCGATGCAAAAACCGTCCGTTATGTTAAAACCAATAAGAAATAAATCAGAGTACGAAACGTCACTGGAAACTGCATATGATCTGATGCAGAAGAATCTTAAGTCTGATTCAAATGACTCGTATCATCTGGAAGCTCTTTCAATATTAATTGAGGCATATAAAAAAGAGCACTTCCCTATTGAAACTCCACATCCTATTGATGCGATCCTCTTTAGACTTGAGCAACTCAATATGACAACTTCTGATCTGAAAATATTTCTCGGATATCGAAGCCGGGTTTCTGATATTCTGTCTGGAAGAAGAAAGCTCACTCTGAACATGATTCGTATTCTCCATGAGAAACTCAACATTCCTGCGGAAGTCCTCATTAAAGACTATCGACTTAGAAAAAATTCAAAAAGAGATTTCAAGAGCAAGACTGTCCAACGCAAGAAAGTTTCTTAGGTTGTCCACCCTCACCCGAACGCTTTCGGGTTCTGCGAACGCCGCAAGGTCTCATTCCTCCACCGGATATTCTTCAACAATGGGAAGCCGACTATCGGACAATGCGAGAAAGCATGATCTATGGTGATTCACGAGAATTCGGTGATCTCATGAAAAGGATGGAGGAATTGATGGAAAGGTTTAAAGGTGAGTCCACTCCGAAAAGTGCTTCACTACCCCCTGACCCCCTAAAGGTGGAACCGCCGCCCGCATAATACATTGAAATCTAATGTGCGTGGACTTCCCCTTCAGGGGATCGAGGGGTGCGGGAGGACAAAAGATGACTTTTCG
>DATDQA010000209.1:0-35059 GCA_035292505.1 Saprospiraceae bacterium
CATCAAAGACGTGATACTCCTGTGTTGCAGGATTATAACTTCCTACCGAAGGAGAGATCACCGATGTGTTGTTGACAAAATCATACCACCCTTCATTCAGAAAGATGATCTGATGGACATACGATTGTTGTGCACTGAGAGTGAAGAAGCAAGTGAGGGTGAAGAGGAAGGAGTAGAATTTTTTCATGTGTGCGATTTTAACATTAGTTGATAGGCTAAAGATAAAAGGATTGGGTAAAGGGGTAGCACCAGCCATGCTTGTCATCCTGAGCGAGTGTAGCGAGTCGAACCTTGGTGAAGCGAACGACTATACTACTTGTCATCCTGAGCGATCTCTACAGGGTAGAGAGCGTCGAGTCTTTTGTCATCCTTCGACTCCTCACGGTGTTCCCTTCGACAGTGCTCAGGGCAGGCCCGCTCAGGATGACAAGCTAAGACGTTCAAAAATGGTTAAAGCAATACAGAATCCTGCGACTTCATGAAGGGTCACTGCAAGGAGTCCATACAAAGGGTGGGTTTCTCAAGTGAGGATCAAAAACGTTGAAATACCGGACGGCTCAAAAGATTGCCGTTTTTCAGGAAGCAGAGGTCGTAGAGGTGTCTTTCTTTTCTTCAAGAACCTTGCGATCCGCTTCTTTCATCCCTTCTTTTATCTCGGTTTCGATCGTGGAGCGTGCCACGTTGAATTCCCGGATACCCTTTCCAATGCCACGCATCAGTTCAGGGATCTTTTTACCACCAAAAAGCAGCAAAACCACGAAAAGAATGACAAACATCTCCCATCCGCTCGGCATCAACAAATAAAAGGTTTGCATGACTATGTTTTTGAAATTTGAACAGGCAAAAGTACAACAATTCAAATCAGCTGTTGGCCGTTCGCTGTTGGCCGTTCGCCCGTGCAACTACAGACTGGGGACTGAGAACTACTGACTGCCAACTGCCGGCTGCGGACTGAGAACTATTTCTTTAAACCAATCTCGGCAAGGCGTTCATCCAGATATTCTCCGGCAGTGATCGGGGTATACCCCAATGGACTCTCTTGTGTCACACAGGATAGAAGACAGGTCAGATCCATTTTACTTTGTGGATGCAGGAAGAAAGGAATGGACAACCTTGGGCGATGCCACTCATGTTTTGGAGGATTCACAACACGATGTGTAGTTGACTTCAGGTAGTTGTTGGTAAGGCGCTGGAGCATGTCGCCCACATTCACTACAATCTCTTCTTCGCCCGGTAGCACTTCAAGCCATTCGTTTTTCATATTCAACACCTGCAATCCGCCCGAGCTTGCTCCGACAAGCAACGTGATCAGGTTGATGTCTTCATGTTGTTCTGATCGGATTGCCGATTTGGGTTCTTCCGTAATAGGGGGATAGTGAATCGCACGCAGGATGCTGTTGCCATATTTGATCTTATCCCCGAAGTAATTTTCATCCAGGTTCAGATGCAATGCAATTGCTTTCAACAATTCTCCTCCGGATTTTTCGAAGGCACGGTAGAGTTGTCTCCCAAGTTCTGCAAATGAGGGCACCTCTGCCACGTACACGTTAAGAGGATAGGAATCAGAAGCCTCTGCCCCCGGAGGCACTTCCTGTCCAATCTGGAAAAATTCCTTCAGGTCACCGACATTACTCTGCTTGGCATGTTCCTTGCCAAAAGAAGTATACCCACGCTGACCGGCCATTCCGGAGATTTCATACCTGCGTTTGACCTCGAGTGGCAGCGAGAAAAACGCCTTTGCCTCGCGATAGAAGGAATCCACAAGATCTTTCGGCACTCCGTGATTGACAACACTCACGAATCCTACATGATGAAATGCATCACCAAGCTGTCGGACAAATTCAGTCCTTTGGGCGGTATTGCCCTTTGCAAACAAGTCCAGGTCGACAAGTGGAATCGCCCTTTCCATAATGGTAACAGGTTTAGAAGTATCTGTGCCAAAATTATGCCAAAAGCTTGACCTTCAGTCAGGTGTAGAAATCGAAGTTTTCAGGAAGAGGTGATAGGGTTTCTTAAAGGAATATGGGGTAGAATATGATGAGAGGTACTTGTGGGATTAAGTTCTTTTACGCGCCTTTAGCTCTGAAATCGCATCCACCACTCTTTGCATTGGGCTTCACCCAATGCAAAGATGTCCCAACCTTTCAGGCTGGTTGCGATACATGTTCTATGACTTAAACCACTGTCCGATCCAGAAGCGGATTTGCTTCGGTCTGCTTTTATAAATCAAGGTGTCAGGGACGTAGGATCACCGTGGCCGGTACCGGGCAGCTTCTACCACGGCCTGTGCGTCCTGGATGGAGAGCAGGTCGAGCATTTTTACCTTGGGGTCTTTTTCGGTAAGGGCATGGATGATGCGCCATCCCGTCCAGTTGGCGACACCTCCCGGAGCTTCGGAAGGCATCCCTGGGATACCCGGAGCAGGGCTGATCAGCTTTTGAATCTCGCTGAATTCATTGGAATAAAGAAGGTCGTCTTTGAGAAAATGAGCCCAGAGATTGAGTTCATTGGACTCGCACCACGCAAGCTGTTTCGGGTTTAACTCAAAGAGGATTGTGTCTGACAGGTCAGGCATAAGATGTTCGATGATATAAAGCTTGATACCGTTGTGAATCATCATATCGATGAGTTTGTCTCCCGGAGATGGGCCGACAAGATCGTCGACAAGGACTTCAACAGTTCTTTTGGCCACATGATCACGGTTGTATGTCCGGATCAGATAATCCGAAAACGCATTGACATTCCCTACAAAACTGCGATATGGAAAATCCGAACCTAAAAACATCTCAAGACTGATACCTAATCCATCACGCTCTCCATCTTCAAAAATGAATGGAAAGTAACCAAAGCCAGAAACCAACGTATAGACATTAGGTACGCGATTGCCGGGGAAATAATATTGCAGGTATTGAAATGCCGTTGTGAGTTGCGCATTGATATCGGACATGTCGGTATAATCCTGTGACACGCTCTCAGCGATGGCACGCATATAGGGATCTCTTACAATCGGAACCCAGGGCTTGTCCAGGGAGGTGTCAATTGAACTGTGCTGAGCACTCTGGTAAGTTGTGTCTGTGGCTGGAGGTATAATGACCGAGAAGTACAGATCCCAGAATGTTTCATGTTGTGTAAAAATGGATCTCACACTTTCCTCTGATGCCAGCGTATCGATAGAGAAGAGGATCTGCTCAGTCCGCGTTAACGAGAAGCTGCCATCTAGGTGCGAAACGTCCGGTGCTTCATCTGTCTTGCCACAACCCAGGTTCGTCAAAATCGCGATTGCTAAAGCAATACATGGCGTAATTTTTGCATTATTGTAACCATTCACCCGGTGCTTTCCTGGATTGGTCATAGTGTTACTGTTGTTAAAAAAATATGGATTTCCAGAACGTGAAACTCATCAAAAAAATTGGGTTGATCGCTGCCGTCCTGATGCATGGTAGTCTGTTCGCACAGCAGGGTGAGTTTCGACTCGGATTTCAGGTAAACCCAGGTATTGCATGGATGACTACAAATGACCTTGGTATCTCCAATGTCGGCACCAATCTGACAGTCGGTATCGCTGCCCAGGGTGAACTCGGTATCTCTGATCAACTGGCTATTGCTACCGGCATGGGGTTGACCTTCAATCGTGGAGGTAAGCTACGTCATGAGACAGGTGGCAATTTTTTCCCGCAATCACGCCTGAGCAATGATGCCTACAATTCCGGGCCTAAGCCTCTACCTGATGGCACAAAATTGAAGTACAGTCTGCAATACCTGGAGTTTCCTTTTGCATTGAAATGGCGACCGCCGGAAAATGGTTTGATGAGATATTATGTCGAAGCGCCTGTACTGACATGGTGTTTTACCCTTCAAAGACGTGGTGCAATCAAAGCCGGTGATATTAATACAGAGAAGGAGGATATCTCAAAAGATGTCAATCCATTTAATATTTCACTTGGAATAGGTGGTGGTCTTGAATATGCCATGGGGCAAAAAACATCGTTGGTTGCCGGACTCTCTTTTCATCGCGGTCTGCTGGATATCACCAGCGATAACGCGACAACAGCAACTCCCAATCCGGACGATAACCCATTTGATCCCAATGATGATTACATCCTGCATAAGGAAGATGCGCATGCGGCGCTCAATACAATCGTTGTGCGTATTGGGATTCTGTTTTAAGAAAAGGGAGAAGGGCGGAACCACCTTCGCTAAAGCTTCGGTGGTCGAAGAAGGGCAGACACTTCGACTGGCTCAGTGTCCGGTCATTGAGCTTACTTCGGCCGCCTACACCTCTAAACCCATAAACCTATAAACCTTTCCTCGCCACCTTCAAGCTCAGATCCAGCGACCCATAGGAATGTGTCAATGCACCTACTGAAATAAAGTCTACTCCGGTTTCTGCAAACTGACGCACATTTAATAATGAGATACCACCTGATGCTTCAGTCTCAAATCTTTCACCAATAATATCGACCGCCTCACGCAGGATTGGAACTTCGAAGTTGTCAAGCATGATGCGATCAACCTGTCCTTTGCGAAGCACTTCATAGAGCTCGATGAGATTTCGCACTTCGATTGTGATCTTCAGTTGCAGATTGTGCTCCTGCAGGTAAGCATGCACACGATCGATTGCCTGTGTGATCCCTCCACATGCATCGATATGATTGTCTTTGATCATAATGCGATCATACAATCCAAAGCGATAGTTTGTGCAGCCGCCGATCGCTACAGCTTCTTTTTCAAGAAAACGCATCAGCGGTGTGGTTTTACGCGTATCGAGAATTTTAACTTTCAGATCACTGACTTCATCGGCAAAACGCCGGCTCTGAGTAGAAATCGCACTCATGCGTTGCATCACATTCAATACAAGGCGTTCTGCTTTCAGCAATGCCTGTGAATTGCATTGGACTTTGAAGACAATGTCGCCGGGACTGATCTGATCTCCATCCGGAATCAATATGTCGAAGCCAGATACAGGGTCTACATACTTAAATACTTGTTGTGCAAAACGCACGCCTGCAACAATACCGGTATCTTTCGCGAGTAATTGTGCCGCATTTCGTTTGTCCGGAGGAATACAAGCCAGGGAGGTGTGATCGCCATCACCCACATCCTCCTGCAATGACTGCACGATAAAACGTGTCAATTCATCCACATGTGCTGTATTACTCATTTGGCATGAAGTCCTATACGGGGATTATTGTCTGGTCAGGGGAAGCGCAGCAATGTAAACGCAAAAAAGGCTGCGAGCATTAGCAAGATTAGCCAAAATCGCACGTCCTTGTAAAAAACCTGTGATTCTCTGTTTGTTCCCCTCCTTTCGGTGGGTAAGCCTTTCCAACGATTTTCCATAGCAGTCCTGACTACGACTGTTTCATGATTAGTGTTCATCGACACGGTTTTGGAGATATCCCCGGGGGGCGGACTATGACTAGACTTCCAAAAAGGATGCCATAGCGCTTTTTAGTAATACGAAGACCGGCGGAATGGCAGAAGGGAGGAACGGCAGAAGGCCCTTACAAACGGCCCGGAAATCAGCCTGATCGAGAAGAATGTACTACCGCTCTGCGGTTCTGCCGTTCTGCCGTTCCGCCTCGGCTACAGTTAGCTTTAGCCCATATATCCCAGGCACCACCTCCTGCCGCATGTATTGGATAAACGTGAGCGCATATTCACCCGTTGATGGGAATTTCAGAAACGTCTGAAGCGGGATAGTGAGACGACATTTGCCACCAGAACACTTGCCTGCCCAGGCGCCGATACCGTCTGAAAGCTCCAGGGAAAGAATATCTGTCTTCAGGGAGTCCCCGGGAAATGAAGTCTTGATCTGCACATAGAGATTTTCCCATGCATAATCTTCATCATGTGTGATTTCCAGCCTCAGGTCATAAGTTTGATTAGTGTCCTTTGCTGCAAACGCAAAACGGATTGAATCACTGTAGGTCCATCCGTCCGCACCGATCGCCGCGAGTTCTGTGAAGAGAATTTTCTCTCTATTGCATGATGGTAAGACCATCACTAAACATAAAAAGAATGTAAAATGTAAAATGTAAAATGTAAAAGTCAAAAGTGAAATCCCAATACTTTTACATTTTACATTTATCATTTTACTTTTGACTTTGATTTTCTCAGCCTTCGCCTTCTTCTTTACGCTTGTGCCCTGAAATAGTCTTTCATCCTCTCAATGTAAAAGTCAAAAGGGAAATCCTTAATACTTTTACATTTTGCATTTTACATTTTGACTTTGATTTTCTCAGCCTTCGCCTCAGCCTTCGCCTTCTTCTCTACGCTTGCCCCCTGAAATAGTCTTTCATCCTCTCAATGTAAAAGTCAAAAGGGAAATCCTTAATACTTTTACATTTTACATTTTGACTTTGATTTCCTCAGCCTTCGCCTCAGCCTTCGCCTTCTTCTCTACGCTTGCCCCCTGAAATAGTCTTTCATCCTCTCAAAAAATCCTTTGTCTCCTTTCCCGGGTTGTGGTTTGAAATTTTCAGAGTCACGCAATTTCTCCATGATATGTTTTTCTGTATCGGAGAGTTTCTTTGGAGTCCAGATGCTCACATGGATCAGCTGATCACCAGTGCCATGCGCTTGTACAGAGCGAAGACCCTTACCCTGAAGTCTGAAAATCTTTCCGCTTTGTGTTCCTGCAGGTACTTTGATTTTCACTTGCCCATCAATCGTCGGTACATCGACTTGCGTACCTAGCGCTGCATCGGCAAAATTCAGATAGAGATCATAGATCACATTTTGTCCATCGCGATGCAGATGTGTATGCGGTTTTTCTTCGATGGTGATCATGAGATCACCTGCTGGTCCACCTTTTGCACCGGCATTGCCTTTACCTCGCATAGAAAGTTGCATGCCATCTTCTACACCGGCGGGGATCTCAATGCTGATCGTATCCTCGCCTATTTTACGACCATCACCTTTGCAGGAGGGGCAGTGATCTGTGATAATACTTCCTGTGCCATGACATGTCGGGCATGCCGCAGTCGTCTGCATCTGACCCAGGAATGTACTGCGGACCTGCCGGACATATCCGGAGCCATTGCAGGTATTGCAGGTCTTTACTGCTGTACGATCTTTAGCTCCAGAGCCACCACAAGTATCACAGGTCATTTGTTTCCTGACCTTGATCTTCTTTGTGACACCTTTTGCGATCTCGTCAAGTGTGAGACTTACTTTGATACGCAGATTGGTACCGCGTTCTCCGGCTCCCTGTCGTGATGATGATCTGCCGAAAAAAGATTCGAACGGACTGTCACTAAAGATATCTCCAAACTGTGAGAAGATATCATCCATCGTCATGCCTTCGCCTCTGAATCCACCTCCACCATTTTGCGATACACCGGCATGGCCAAAACGATCATAGCGTGCGCGTTTATCTGTGTCGCTCAGAACTTCATAGGCTTCAGCAGCTTCTTTGAATTTTTCTTCTGCTGCTTTATTGTTCGGGTTCTTATCCGGATGATACTGCAAGGCAAGTTTGCGATATGCTTTCTTGATCTCGCTGTCTTCCGCAGACTTCCCTACACCCAGAATTTCGTAATAATCTCTTTTTGCCATTGTAGATATAAATATGCAAATACGGCTTAACGGCCTACAACAACCTTGGCGTGACGAATGATTTTATCGTGGAGATAATACCCTTTCTCGATCGTATCCACGACTTTCCCTTTGAGCTGTTCATCAGGCGCAGGGATCTCGGTGATCGCGTCGTGTAATTCAGGATTGAATTCAGCGCCCGTCGATTCCATTTCCTTCACACCCAGGTTCTTGAATATAGCATGGAGTTTCTGGTAGACAAGGACCACGCCTTCACTGAATTTTTCCGTGGCAGAAGGGTCATCCGCGATTTTCTTTGCCCTGTCAAAATCGTCCAGTACCGGGAGCATAGATGCCAAAGTGTCCTGGGCCGCGGTGCGCATGAGGTCCAGTTTTTCCTTGACTGTACGCTTCTTGTAATTGTCAAATTCGGCGTAGAGACGCAGGTATTTATCCTTCAGCTCGGCAATCTCAGCTTCCAGTTGATGGACCTTTTCACTGTCTTTCCCGCTTTTTTTCTTCTTTTTGCCAGTCCGGCTATCGTCATTCTCTGGAGCCGTCGGCGTGGGCTCCACCTCTATTTCTTCAGCCGGATTCGAAGTATTTTCCTGATCAATCATAACACATGATATGGTTAAAGAATGGAAATGGCAAATGCTTTGCCAAAGGGGGGTTACGGCCATTTTGGCAGAAGGGTTATTCCCCCGATATGAAACCCAACAAAGCAATAACTGTTGCGAATCATCCAGGTTTTCCGTGCGACACAAATCCTTGTTCAAGATGAGATATATACACCCATGAGATGTATACACTTTGTGTAATGATTCTGAGCGTTGGTCAGAGACACAGGTGGCGACGTTTACAAATAACGCGTAAGTGATGTGTAAATAAAATGTCAACGACTCACATTGAGAAAAGCCGGAGGGCAATACTTACGGATGATAGGGCGTTTTACACGCATCTTCTTTTGCGCAGCTCCGGATGTTGCGCTGTTATTAAATCACTCCTTCTTTACTATTTCGATTTCGTGGGATATGAAAGTTCCTGTACCTGTCATGGTTCATTGAGTGACATCGTATTTGATCGAAGCAGACAAGGGGCTTTATGGAGTATGCGAATCAGAAAAACTAAAACCTCTATAGTTATGAACACGTATCATTGTATGCATTCCCGTTTGACCCTCATTACTCTTTGTGTAATTGGTTTCTTGTTCCTGTGCCCGTCTGTGATTGCTCAACGTGCTCCGGGCGATGTCGGACTTGGTGTACATATCGGACAACCAACTGGTGTGACATTGAAGGTATATCAACCATCCACGTCCCTGGACATTCTTGCTGCATGGGATCTGGATGATTTTTTCTTCCTGAACATTCATGCAATCTTTGACACGCACCTCAACGACGAGAATACCATTCACTTTTATTATGGCCCGGGAGGTTATGTCGGGATCCGGGATAGACCGCGTGATCTGGACGATGAAATCGAGCTCGGAGTCAGCGGCAATTTTGGATTGGACTTCCTCATTCAGAAATTCGAAATCTTCCTTCAGGTGACACCGCGAGTTTCCCTGGTGAAGACGACCAATTTTGATATGGGTGGAGGAGTTGGATTCCGGTTTTACTTCTAGGAGTTAATGGTGTATCATCACAGCCTTGCAATTTCCAACAACATCATCAGTAAGGCAAAGGAGATACACTCCCGATGCTAACATGGATACAGGTATGGATATCACATCTGTATCACCTGGGATTTCTAAGGAAAATAATTCTGCACCTACCGGAGTAAACAGAGATACAATGATCGCTTTTTTGTGCTGAGCGCTGAAATGTAGTGTGACAGATTTACTGGCGGGATTCGGATACACGAGGAACAGATCCTTCATGAAGACGCCTTCCGTAAGCGTCATCATATTTCCTTCGAAAGCACCTATCGAACGAGGGTCGTTAAAGGGAAATCCGGTATAGTCAAATTCCGGCTGATCCACCGTGAGTCCATTCCCGATTGCAGGACTGCCTGGCAACAGGCTATAATCTTCCGCATCTCCATCAGAGAACAAAGGATCTTCGCCTACGATTTGATTTCCATCAGTTCCCGGCAAGACAGGGCCCGGCCATCCTGGATTTTGAGAGTGATACCAGAGATTATGGGAAAATGTAAATGTCTCCGGCGCCGTATTCGGACCGATGTTGCAGACGACATTCACTGAGTTATCGATGTAGATGAGGTTATTGATAAACGCATTATTCCCACAGGGAAAGAACCGAGATGTATCTACAGTTTCCTGAAGTATCCGCAGTACCCAATTGTCTGGCAGATAAATAGTGTTATTGATGACTTGTGAATTGATGCAACCGACAAATGCGATCGGTGCAGTTGATCCTATGAATATATTTGAATTCACTTTCAACTCTGCTGCTTCATATTCTGCATCGAGGGGACGAAAGAACTGAAGGCCTGTGGATCCGCCGAGATTCAAAGATCGTTGTCCTGCATTCTTAAAGAAATTTGCTTCGATACGGATATTGCGTGTACCCCCTTTCGCCTGGATCGCGTTGGAACCCATGTCTTCGAAATAGCAGCTAGTAATGATTCCTTCATGACAGCCAACCATATCGATGCCGCTTCCTTCATCAGCGCCATTCAGGAAGAGACAGTCACGGATTTCAAAGTCATCGAGTCCTGACAGCTTGAGCAGATCATTGTTGCCACTCGCTTGCATATCGCGGAATATGGAGGCTTCAAAAATGATATGATGCGCAGGGCTCTCATAAGTACCGCCATCATCAAAGTTCAATCCATTGCCAACCTGGTGTTCGAAGATGAAACCGCTGATATGCAGATATGCCGCATCGGTAAACTGCCATGCATTGCTTCCGCCGTCGAAAATCACCGTCTCTCCGGGAGCCGCTTGAATAAAGATCCAGTTGTCTGCTGTCCCCTGGATGTCTTCAAAGTACAGACCTCCGGCGTATGTGCCTTCATGCACCAGCACAAGGTCACCGGGCTCAATGACAGCGAGAGCTTCATTGAGGGTGGGATAGGGATAGCCGGCGCCTACGTGGAGAGTTTCGGCATATCCAACCGCATTCAACCAACAAAGTGTTATGCTCAGAAATTGAAATCGCATGTTTTCAATCAAAATGAAAATGAAAATGAAAATGAAAATGCTGGAGAGGCAGATCATTCATCACCCATCACCCCATCATCCATCACCCATCACCCCGTCATCCATCACCCATCACCCATCACCCCATCATCCATCACCCATCACCCATGACTCATTGTAACACGTCCTGCCATTCTTTCATTCTTTTAAACGTCGCATTTGCAAATGGACATAACGGAACAACTTTAATCCCGTTTGCACGCACATAATCCACCAGTTCAGCCTGGAGTTTTTTACCAATACCCTGACCTTTCAGTGATTCATCCACATCTGTATGTTCGATGATCATCTTTTTCTCTCCTGCCATTGTGTAGACCATTTCGGCGAGCTTTTGGCCTTCAACTTCGTAGATGAAGGCGCCTTTGGGACCTTGAGAGTCATGTTTGACGTTTTGCATTGGTCTTATTTATTCAATTTCAAGACTATCTCATTTTAACTAAATCTGTTGCCTTGTTTATTATCATTTCAACAACAGCAATCATCTGCAGCATTTTTATCTGATAGCGCGCGTCCAAATTCTGCTTTAATCCATATAGGGAAACTAGGAAGCCAGCCGATCTGAAATCATAGCATAAGAAAGATTCCTCAAGGTATTTTTCTGCCTTATTGAGGTCTTTCTCAAGCCCCTTAACTCCCTCTAAATAATGGAGCCCTAAAGGGAATGCGCCTGTGCGATCGTGCATTGCGCAATCTTCTAGAATATTTAAGTTGTCCTTTAGCCATTGATTCTCATCGGGATATTCATCAATCCTATTCAATGCATACATCGTACCAGCACATTTGAATCCAAGCTCATAACTAGATTTGAAGTATGAAAGACCTCGCTCTTGGTCGGGAGGTAAGTCATTAGTCCCAAAGAGATATATTTCTGCAAGAAGATAATGCGCCAATAGCCTATAGTCGCCCTGTTCACTCAAAAGAAATTCAAGCCTGGATTGATTTGATTTCTTTCTAAGGTGTTCGATAGAACCAAAGTAAGAGACAGTTGAAACACCAGTTTTGGGGCAAATTTTTAGATAATGAAATTTACTGTGTTGAACGATGAATGTGAGAGTATTTAGCCACTTATTAAATACTTGCGGAGACAGGGGTTCCAAGAATTTTTCTAGTATTTGCCGGATATTCTTATTGTCGAGTAACGATAACCAGTTAAATGCAATCACGGCTGTCCCATCTTTTGAAACACCTTGGTATTCTTGAACACAAAATAAATCCTGAATAACCTTGTCAAAGGCCATTGAATTGAAGCACGATGGATGGAAGCAGGCGCCTACCCAATTTTGGTTTTGTTCTAATACATAGGCGTCAACAATTGCTTTGCCCAGAAAATAAGACTTCTCCTGATCAATGTAGCTTTCACCATATGCAATTCCAATACGGAGTGGCAGATTAAGATTTAAGGAGGCAATGAATAAACCTTGAAGTTTGGAGAAAAAGGTCCATAGGTTACTATTTTGATCTGGATGGAACCACATAAGAATGGTATCACTGAAAAGAGCATACTCAAATTTGTTTTCAAACTCCTCAATTTCCTCGTATTGTCCATCCCGCTTATACATTAAATCGTATACAAATTCCGGATTTCCTGAAACTGTAATGATTGGAGATGCTGTTGCTTTATCAAGAGCTTGGAACATATCAAGAAGAGATAACAGAGAGGAATCAGTTATCAGATTTTTGAACCCTAAAATGTCTGCGATTACGATAAATCTATCTTTGATCATACTATAAGCTCAATGTAAGAGAAGTCAACGAATCACGCTTCCATACTCGAGCATGCTATGTAATCATAAAAGTACTTAGCGCTCCTTCCAATGGAAATCTGTTTTCCACTTTGACTTTTATCAAGATAGAATTTTCCGCTTCCTATCAACCAGAACAACTTGTCCACATTGTATGCCGAAACGCTGTTATTATTTGCTACTCTGTCGATGGCTTTTAGTATCTCAAAGTCATTGTTTGAAATACTTAAGCCGGTTTGATTGAAGATTTGTTTAATCCATCTATCAGGCTTACCAAGTTTGTGATAACCCAGTTCTTTTAGAAAATCACATGACAAGGCAATTCCGAATCCATCAATTTCTTCTTTCAACAAGAGCGGCAATGCCCTTAGAGCTCTGTCGTCTTTATAGAAGAAGTGTATGAAATCAGAAAAGTCATCATAGTTTTTGAACTGTGATAAAAATCTGGCGCCAGACCAAATTGTTTTTGAATATTTATACCAAATGCCATCCCTGGTTACATTAACTCTTAAATCAAATTCACTGACAATCTTTTCAAGAATAGCATTAAAGTCAGTATAATTTTTGAGAATACGGTTAACATCAAAATTAAACAGGGTGGTTCTTAAATTTGAGATATCACCACCAAGTGGTGAAGAAATCACATTCGAGACCAAACTACTATTCGCACCTGACATAAGCAATCGAAGATAAACGTCAGATAGCTTATCTAATTTGATGTTAGGGTCAAGATACTTAGCAAGTAAAGAAGGGCTATGGCCTTTTCGTTCAAGACGATTTACTAAGAATTCTTTACCTAATGAATACAAACGAATATCAAGTGATTCATTCATGGCATTTATTCTTATTCAATCAATAATTAGTCATTTCCCTCTCCATTAATCGTCTCATAATCTGTCTAAAACCCGCAAGACCCGTCACTAAATTCTCAATAATCACATTCGCAAGAAAATCAGGGTCGGGAAGATTGTCTAAATCAGCAAGACTTTTTGTCCTTGAGCCAGAAGATCAAGGTTGGTTTTGTCTCGAGCGACGACCTCGTCATAACTGATTCTGCGAAAGCGTACTTCTGGATCGGAATGCTGCCAACGTGTACCTCTTAAGGCACGGAAGTTTTGATGATCAAGCCTTTCTGGTGTTTCGTTCAATATCGATAAATACTTTTATTGATTCAGAGATGAATAAAACGCCTAGAATAAGAAAGGAGGCTATGAATATATATGGTAAGATAAGCATCATACCATAATCTCCGCCTTTAGATGCAAGGACTACGATGACTACTACAGCAACCAAGCCAATAATCCATGCAAGAGCATTGTATATGGCGGCGATTGTTTTCAGAGCCGGATATTTGGATTTATTTTGATCATCACTATTATCTGAGAACTCTTCCTTTGATTCATTTTCAAAGCCACGCTTGATATATTCAGCTCGGGCTATTTCCAAATATTCTAAATGGTATTCCTCATACGTACTCTCTACAATCTTTTTCAAATCCTCATCAGGCAATTCTGTGATGTCTTTTTCAAGTATCGTGTTAAGGGATAAAGTTTCTCCCCTTCTAATTAATTCATCCTTGACATACTCAAGAAAGTTAGGGCTATAAGAAGAAAACTGTTGATCCAGAATTTGATGAAGCTTTTTTGAGGAGTAGTGGATCAGGGAATTCTCGATACTGTTCATACAAAGTAATTTTAGATTATCGTATCACTTGAACTTGACAGTCTCTACGAATCAACCGCGAGTTTATCAGCAAGTTCGAAGTTTAAATTAACGCCGCACGGTATGAGTAAATCTGCCGTGAGTCTATCAGTACAATTCTTTGACGCCGAGAATTTACAAAGGAATATCGTTCGTTGTATATGATGTATCTCAATAAGAGATTAATAATATTCTGCCCCCTACCTTCACCCCATGCAAAAATTCCAGGCAGACTGGATCTATCCTGTCTCTTCAGCTCCCATCAGGGATGGCATCGTTGTCACCGACGACGATGGCATGATCCTCGATGTGCTGCCCGCACCGGAATATCCGGAGGGGGATATCCAGCGGTTTCATGGCACGATTGTTCCCGGCTTCATCAATACGCACTGTCATCTTGAGCTCTCTCACATGAAAGGCATGATGGATAGCGGCACAGGACTGATTGCGTTCATCAACGCCGTGGTACGACAACGTAATGCACCACCAGAGGTTATAGAACGAGCAATCTGGGACGCTGAAGATGAAATGATCCGGAATGGTATCGTTGCCGTCGGAGACATCTCGAATGTCACTGACACATTCGCGCAAAAGCAGATGGGACGATTGCGGTACTATACGTTTGTCGAGATGTTTGACTTCCTTCAGGAGAAGGATGCGCAATCCTGTTTTGATCAATATTATAAAGTCTACGAGCTTCTTCAAACACCTGAAGGACATCGAAAATCCTGCGTACCTCATGCGCCGTATAGTGTGTCAAACGCATTGTTCAAACTCATTAATGCACAGAACAGGGGGACTCTACACACCATCAGTATTCACAACCAGGAGATGGAAGCCGAAAATGCACTCTTCAGGGATAAATCCGGAGGCCTCCCGGAATTCTATGAAGGATTCAATATCTCACTCGGGGATTTCATTTCTACCGGCAGATCATCGATTTATTATGCGCTCCATCACATGGACCCCCGTCCGACCGAGTCATCCGGGCGGGCTGCACAACGGACATTGTTCGTGCACAACATTCTGACGACGACGCAAGAAATTCGTGATGCACATGCATGGAGCGATCATGTCTATTGGGCGACATGCCCGAATGCAAATCTTTATATCGAAAACCGCCTTCCTGACTATCACGCCTTCATCGAGCACAATGCACGTGTCACCATCGGCACAGACAGCCTCGCGTCCAACTGGCAACTCAATATCCTTGAAGAGATGAAGACCATCGCCCGCTATCAATCCTATGTGCCCTTTGAAACAATGTTGCGTTGGGCGACGCTCAATGGTGCGGAAGCGTTGGGCTTTGATGATGTATTGGGAAGTATTAAGGAGGGTAAAATGCCGGGATTGAATGTGTTGAGTTTTAATCCTGAGAAGGAGAAGTTGCACGAGGGTGTAGGAGTGAGGAAGTTGATATGAAAATCGTTCCGAGTTGCGGGTTAGCTTCAAACAAGGTTGAAATTTTCATCAAGCACCACACAATAGTCATTACATCACCTGCGTTTTTAGGTCATTGATGCACATCTCGCATCGATGCCTTCCTCACCCTTGAAGATTTAAACATGTGGCGTCTGTCTCTACACGCTGCACTCTTTATTTGACACCAAAACATCTATGATATGAAATTCTCAGAAAGATTATTGCGATGTGCATTGTACCTATGTATACCACTATTATTCTGGCAATGTGAAAAAGATAATGCGGCGGGTAATGGTCAATTGCGTATTGAATTGACAGATGCACCAGTAGATGATGCCAATGTCCAAGGAGTCTTTATCACCGTCACAGAAGTGCATGTCGACGGAAAATTGTGGACAGGAGCGGACACAAAGCAGACAATCGACCTGATGACACTACAGGAAGGAAATGTCCAGTCACTTGGCATTGGAGAAGTAGAGGCGAAGTCATATGACCGCATCTCACTTGTCCTGGACCTGGAAGAAGATGCAAATGGCAGTAGTCCCGGATGTTATGTGCAAACGATGGACAATCAAAAGCATAACCTCGCGACCAGTGCTTCATCAGAGCAAACGATAGAGATCACAGGATCTGAGTTTGATGTGATGGATGGCTCGTCTACAACGGTGGTGATCGATTTTGATTTACGTAAGTCCTTGCGTTATGGTAATCCAAATGAACCTTCCAGTGACTATGCCTTTGGTACAAATGCAGAAATGAATGCTGCCCTCCGTTTTGTTTCAAAGAATCGGGCGGGGCATATTGAAGGTCATTGCACTGATCTCATCACTGCCTCCGACAAAATCGTCGTGTATGCCTATGCCAAAGGAGAATACAACCGGCAACAGGAAGTATCACCTCCGGCAGATGAACAATTTGGCAATGCTGTGACAAGCGCCTCTGTGGACGCACAAGGTGATTATCGACTGTCCTGGCTGGAAGAAGGGGACTATGAACTTGTTTTTGCATCATACCAAGATGATGGCAATAATGGAACAATGGATCTGCAGGGAACATTGAATCTCACTACCCTGCTTGGTATAGATCTGAAATCTATATCTGTCGGTGTATCTGCTACTGTCTCAATCGATGTAACAGTGACAGGTATTTTGCCATTATAAGTATAGAAGAGACTATATCAGGAAAAGGATTTGCTGCACTTTTTGAATCCTTAGTCAAAGGCCAGTAAGCGCTCGGGTGTCCTATCCGGGCGCTTATGATTTGTTGCAGGAGCCGTATCACCAGTCAGGTTTAGCGCTGCATTGGAGCGAGGGATAATCTTGCCAGGTTTAGGACGGCAACTCAAGCAACACCTCTTTGATCAGTAGTTCCTGTTGTAACATTTGGCAATGCGTTGAAGAAAAAGACGATGCAGGTCTTCATCAGTTTTATCTGGAAAGCGTTGTTTTAACCCCTGCCAAAAAAGCTGTCTTCCCAATTCATTCAGCTCAGATACTTTATCCAATTTCTCCTCAGGACTCATTTGGGACAATATCTTAAGATAGAGTCGATGATTCGGTCGTGGCTTGATATCCATTTTTTTTGGCTTTCCTTAGCCTTCGCCTCAGCCTTCGCCTTCTTCAAGCATACGCTCTCACGTCCAGCTTCTCCATATAATTAATAAAGGCACGATTAGCCACTTTATTCCCACCGGGAGTTGGGTAGTCGCCGGAGAAATACCAGTCACCAAGATGATGAGGGCATGCTTTATGAAGATTATCCAGCGTCTGATAAATGATATTTACGGTGCAGGTGATGTCGGGAGGAGTCACAATTTTAGCAATACGCTGTGTGATCTCATCATCTGTAAACTGCGCATACAGTTTCTTCACTTCATTTGTGATCTCTTCCTTTGGCAATGCATTCGCAATCTTGCAGCGGTCATAAGTCTCAAACATCAACTCCTCCATACCATGTTCGTTGAGTAGCTCCACAAGTGCCCGGAAGGCAACAAAATCATTCATCCTCGACATATCAATACCATAGCAATCCGGGTAGCGTATCTGTGGCGCAGAAGAGACAATAATGATCCTCTTCGGGTGCAATCTTGAGATGATACGAATAATACTATCGTGCAACGTTGTACCACGTACGATGGAATCATCGAGCAATACAATCGTGTCTATATCATTCTTGACAATACCATAGGTCACATCATAGACGTGTGAGACCATCTCGTGACGCGCGACGGCATCAGCAATGAACGTGCGTAGTTTTTCATCTTTCACCGCAAGCTTTTCAATACGGAGTGGCGTTGGCATCAATGCATTGATGTTTTCTTCAGTGAGAGGCGCTTGCTGATTGAGCAACGCCTGTTTCAGCCGCTTTCGTTGATCGCTTGCGATGCCATCTACCAGGCCCTGGAAAGCAACTTCTGCAGTATTAGGCACAAAGGAGAAGACCGTATTATCGAAATCATGGTTTATCGCTTCCATGACAGCCGGCGACAAGAGCTCACCAAGTTTCTTGCGTTCGAGATAAATGTCGCGATCGGTTCCGCGGCTGAAATAGATGCGCTCGAATGAACATGCACGGCGAATCCCCGGCTCCGTATAAGGCACCTCGCTCACAGTTCCATTCTTCTTAACGATCAGGGCATGTCCTGGCTGTAATTCACGGATATTGCGATAGCGGACATTAAAAGCCGTCTGAATTGCCGGGCGTTCTGATGCTGCTACCACGACCTCATCATCTGCGTAGTAATAGGCAGGACGAATACCATTGCGGTCACGGATCATAAACGCATCACCATGCCCGATCAGTCCACCGAGCACATATCCACCGTCAAACTTTTTGCAAGCGCGTCTGAGCAGTCGTTCTACATCGAGATTCTCAACGATGCGCTCAGTAATTTCTTCATTATCACAACCATCAATCTTATAAAAACTGAAGAGTCGTTGCACTTCATCATCGAGAAAATGACCGAGTTTTTCCAGAATAGTTACCGTGTCGGATTTTTCGCTGGGATACTGACCGAGCTCTACGAGTTCCTGGAAGAGTTCGTCGACATTGGTGAGATTGAAATTTCCTGCAAGGGCAAGATTACGCGTGATCCAGTTGTTCTGACGGAGGAAAGGATGACAAGTCTCAATTGTATTGTCGCCATGCGTGCCATACCGCAGATGTCCGAGAAGGAGTTCGCCAGTATAAGGTTTGTTTTGTTTGAGCCACACCGGGTCGTTCAGTTGAGAGGTGGTGAGACCTTCGAAATTTTTGAACACCTCGACGAAAAGGTCGCGGAGGTATTGGGGAGAATTCGTGCGTTTACGGCTGATATACTTTTTACCGGGCTCCGGGTTGATCTTGATGGTGACGAGTCCAGCGCCGTCCTGACCCCGATTCCGCTGCTTTTGCATGAGCAGTTGCATCTTGTATAGGCCATAGAGGGCTGATCCGTATTTCTGATGATAGTACTCAAGTGGCTTCAGCAGACGGATGAGTCCGATACCACATTCGTGTTTGATCTGATCACTCATGGGAAGGAAATAGGCTGCGAAGATAATTCAATCAAATTGCTAACAGGAAAGAGAAGAAAAAGTTGGCAGTCTTCAGTCGGCAGTCTTCAGTCAGCTGCAGATTGAGGACTGCCGACTGAGATTTATTCCAACGCCTTTTCGATGACGGGAAGATATCGCGTGAGGAGGATGTATGTAAGAAGCAAGAGGGTAATCAATGTCACAATCAAAATAAGATTCGAACGTCTTGCAGCCCCGCGTTGAGATTTCAACGATCCGCGATGTTTTTCGCGAAAGCTTCTGCTGATCCGTGATTTCATCGCTTCCGGATGAGTATCTGACATCCCCATCGCTGCTTTGATACGCGCTTCGCGTTCTTCCTTCTCAGGATCATAATAGCGCGGAATGTAGTTGAAGCGCTGATGTTTGACTGTCTTACCGAATTTGAATAATGCCATATCGTTGATTCAAAGATAAGATGCATGCAAGAAATCGAAGGATGGAGAGAAGCGCATGGTGCAATTCAGAATATTAAGTAGGGGCGGACGCGTGCGTCCGCACGTTTAATGACAAATTTCCACTGTGGCAGTATAAAGACATTTACTATAAATCACGATTCATAAATCGAAAACGCTATACACATTTTACCTGATTCCTGTACTGAATTGACATTTGTCATAAAAGGTTTTGTTAAATGATAAAATAGCATCTAAATCCGGTAAATCTCAGGTAGCCCGCGCATGTGATAAGCCACATCTTTGTTTCATTACTTCACAATGAAAAATAGTTTTATTATGAAACCGATGATGAAAAATTTTGCAGCACTGCTCATCTGCCTGAGCGCTACCCTTGGCTTTGCGACTTCAGCACCCGAGGTCACTATTGTAGATGCAGGTCAGAAATCCTTTGCACTCTACATCGAAAATGCGGAGAGTGGATTTGTACATGTCGCATTGAAAGATGTCCATGACGTTGTTCTTCTGAGCGATCGCGTGAAGAATGAAGAGGCTTTTGCCCGGAAATATAACCTTGTCAATTTACCTGCCGGGGACTATTTCCTGTTTGTTGAAGATGGAGCAAGAACCATTGTTCAACCGATCGCATTGACCGAAGATGGTCTTGCGATTAATGAGAAAATGGTGCAGGTCTTTGCACCCGCGATCATGGTAAATCACGACAAACTTGATTTCACGATGCTCTGTCTGGATGAGACATCCGTCACGATAGAAATCATCGACGACGAAGGACGTGAAAACTATGCTGCCACAACGCTTGAACAAGGAAGTGTGCAGCGCCGGTTTGACATTTCCGCGCTCGAATCCGGAAAGTATACCGTCGTGACTAAAATCGAGGGTGAGAATTTTGAAAAGGTCTATCGTGAAGTCTTCACGCTCGGTGATGACATCGCAGGAAACTAACACAGGCAGGCTTTATTTTTTTGTATAGGTAAAAGGGGTGTCGTATAAGTCACGTACACCCCTTTTATAATTCCCGGTATTTCAGAATGAGAATTTTGAGTCTACTCCGAAAAGTCATCTTTTGCACTCCCGCACCCCTCTGTCCCCTGAAGGGGAAGTCCACGCGCATTGAATTTCAATGTTTTATGCGGGCGGCGGTTCCACCTTTAGGGGGTCAGGGGGTAGCGAAGTTCTTTTCGGAGTAGACTCAATTTTCTTTTCTCAACTCTCCTGGCTCTCTCAGTGTAACTCCAGTTGCCAGAATGTATCAGGCTTTTAATATTCATCGTGATTTCCGAAGGATTTGCTGATATATATCACTGTTTTTCAAAAATAAATGCAATTAGAAAGCAAAGGATTTGTTAACACCCCTTCTTTCTATATTATATCCACGTCTCTGCTCAGTTAACCATATGACTACATTTTTGGGACGACTCAGTTAGAACGACTCACCCCGGCGCATTTTTGTTCTCATTACTTCACAAGCTTAAACAGTTGAATTATGAAAACGATAAGAAAATTTGCGGCCCTCTTAATCTGCCTGATCACAACGCTGACCGTTGCAGGTATATCACCGGAAGTGACGATCAAAGAAACTGGTCAAAAGTCATTTACAGTCTATATCGACAATACTCTTGGCGGAAAAGTAGACATATACTTAAAGGATGTCAATGGTGAATTGCTCGAAAGTGATCGAATGAGTAAACAAGAAGCGATCACCTGGAAATACAATCTTGAGAATTTGCCTGTCGGTGAGTATAAATTATTCATCGAAGACGGTGCAAAAACAATCACTCAAACGATTGTTGTGAACGAAGATCACGTCGCTGTGCCGAAGAATTTGAGGGCTGAATATTTTGCACCGACTGTCGTACTCAATGACGACAATCTGGATTTCACAATGCTTTCTCCGCAAGAAACCTTAGTCATTATTGAAATCATCCACGAAACAGGGTATAAAAACTATTCAGTGGGAACCTGTGAAAAAGGAGCTGTACAGCGCAGGTTTGATATCTCGGCACTCGAACCAGGAACATATACTATCGCCACCCACGTGGAAGGGCAGAATTTCGAAACAGTCTACTATGAAACATTTACAGTTGGCGGGGACGTCGCCGGAAGGTGAGAATAACTGCCATAAGTTTTAGCCCAAGACATGCATGAAGAATGCATGTTAACAGGAATTGAGGGTGTAGAATATACACCCTCTTTTTTGTGTGCGCCCGGCAGGGGTCAGAGATGGTTTTTTCTGAATTCTACTCTCCAACTAAAATCAACTGGCTGTCTGACGGCGACTGTAACACCTGTCTGAATTCCTTGCGGTAATCCGAAGGACTCTTCCCTGTGATCTTTTTGAACAACCTGTTGAAATGTGAGAAATTATTGAAACCACTTTCAAAACAAATTTCCGTGATATTCGATGGCATCTCTGAGAGAAGCTTACAGGCATGTACAATCCGGAATTCATTTACGAAACGGGTAAAGGTCTTTCCTGACAGTTTCTTGAAGTATCGGCAAAAGGCAGGAATCGTCATGCTTACTTCTGCAGCAATTTCTTCCAGAGGGATAGGCCGTTGAAAATTGGTTCTCACATGATCATAGATGATACTGACTCTCTCATGATCCGCATTTTCGACTTCAAAGGTAAATCCATCGGCGTTCAGGATTTCATATTCAGAGGACCATGCAAGATCCTGGAGAATGCACAATAATTCAATCAGTTTTGCAAAGTTGTCTAAGGCCGGGAGGTTTTCAATACGCCTTCCGATCTTCCATTTTGATGTTCCTGAAAAAGAAATACCCGCCCGTGCCCGATCGAACAGCTGGATGATGGAATACATCTCATTGCTCCTGAAAAAGTCTGGACCGAGAAAGTCTTCACGCAATTGGATAATTGTTTCCGATTCGTTTGCAGTGAGTCGGTCGGTAAAACCATAGTGCGGTAACATCGAGCCGATGAGCACCAACTCACCATCATTGTAATAAGACAAATGATTTCCGATATGACGCTTACCGCTACCACCTTTCACATAGACAAGTTCAATCTCCGGATGAAAATGCCAGAAGGGCGCGCGAAGATTCGGCGTCGGATCAATATATTGTTTTACTGCAAAAGAGCTCCCGAATTCGGGAATGATCTTTTCCAGTGAAGGCTTTTTAGGTTTTATCATTTGTATCGTGTTTTGGGAAACAACGGTTATTAAGCAATTCAAATAAACGCAGTTAGGTTGGGATTGACGTACACAGCTTTACCGGATATCTGTACAAAATTAACCCGAAGGGCAGAATTTTGTAAATATTCTGTTAAAATACTGCACCTGGGCACGTAAAACGCCGTTTCATCCTGGCTTTTTGTTTTTTGAGGATCTCAGATCAGGCGTAACAGGTAAGAGATGCCGACACCGATATAATTACCCATGGCAAGACCAAGAAGTGCCAAGGCAATACCAACAGGAATCAAACCCTGGTTGCCGATAGCTTTGGTAACCGGTGCAATAAAAGGAGCCCCCTGGATACCCGCTGTCGAAGAAATAAGAAAGGCGTCGGTGTCGATCCCGAAGAATTTGCAAAAGAGACAATGCAAACCTATCGACAGCGTCAATACTACAACGACGAAGCCCAGGATTGCCGGCGCTGCACCAAATACTTTACTGACATCTGCAAGACTGCCTACTGAGACACAAAACACGAACATGAAATAGTTACCCATGCCGAAACTCCCTTTGATATTTCGAAGTCGTGGAAAAGCTGAACCTGCGATACCTAGCGTAGTAATGGTCAACATCATGGTTGCCGTTTTTTTCACCTCATCACTTTCATCCTGAGTGATCAGTTTCCAGAATCCATATGCCAAACCCAGGATGACCGCTGATAAGACAAGTGCGATCGGTGACGTTTTCCAATAGAACTTTTCATCGAGTGTAAAATCAACATGATGTGTATGGTCGCCTTTAGTGGTTAATACTTTTGCAAAGAGCGGTTTCGCAATGGTCAACAAGAGTAATAGATAGGCCCCTCCAAACAACATCTCTGCGCCATTCACGATCACGAAGGATTCATTACTCACGCCAAGGGACATTCCTACTGCAGCCATATTTGCCGTAGTACCTGTATAGACACCGATCAGCATCGCTGCAAATTTCCATACATCTGCAAGTGCATTCTGAAAAAACCACGTGCCAATTGCAGCAGCAATACACGCGGAGAGGACACAACCGAAAAAAGAAAGCAGTAGCACTGGACCCAACTTACGCCATACGGCGAAGTCTGAACTGAATAACAATAACGGAATTGATAGAGCTACAACCACACCCATAAATTCTGTACCGAATGCCTCTGGAATAGTTACGCCTGGAATATTACCCATGATGATGCCTGTGATATAACATAATGTCACAACCCCCACCTTCTCAATCCAGGCGATATGTTTCGCTGCCCATAGAAACACAATAGGAACAGTGAAATAGAAAAGAAGGAGTAGAGTGAGCCACAGAGTCATAGAGCACAAAATACTTTAATGTTCGATATGCAGTATGGCGAACGGTAAACGGTAAAAAAGCAAACGGAGGAGATCTTTGCCGTTCACCATTAGCCGTTAACCGCTTACCTATTCTTATATTTCAGCATTGGAAGCACAGAACAAACCATGACACTACAGATCAGATCACTGGAGCAATACCATGATGCCTACAAACGGAGTGTTGAAAACCCAGAACTGTTCTGGGAAGAACAGGCTGAAACATTCACCTGGTCGCAGAAATGGGATCGTGTCCTGGAATGGAATTTTCGCGAGCCGCGAGTCAAATGGTTCATTCATGGGAAGCTGAATATCACGGTGAATTGTCTCGACCGCCACCTGGCTACGCGTGGTGATCAGGTCGCACTGTTGTGGGAGCCCAATGATCCAAACCGGGATCATGTACGCTATACCTACAAAGAACTCTATCATGCTGTTTGCAAGACAGCGAATGCCCTCAGGGAAGTCGGTATCCGCAAAGGCGATCGGGTGTGTTTTTACATGCCGATGGTGCCGGAACTCGTGATGGGTATATTGGCTTGTGCAAGGATTGGTGCGATTCATTCGGTGGTGTTTGCTGGTTTTTCCGCCACATCGCTTGCAGATCGAATCAAGGATGCCACATGCAAAATGGTCATCTGCTCTGATTACAATGACCGCGGCCCGAAACACATACCGGTAAAGCATGTGGTCGATGTGGCGCTCGCGATGGGATGTGACAGCGTAGAACATGTACTCGTCCATCGCAATACAGGTGGTACGATCGATTGGACTACGAATCGTGATATCTGGTGGCATGACATCGTCCCGCATCAGTCGGATACTTGCACACCGGAGATCATGGATAGTGAAGACATACTTTTCATCCTCTATACGTCCGGTTCGACAGGCAAACCCAAAGGTGTGGTGCATAGCTGCGGCGGGTATATGGTGTACACGAGCTTCAGTTTCAGAAATGTCTTTCAGTGTCAGGACGGCGATATCTTTTGGTGTACCGCAGATGTTGGTTGGATCACCGGCCATAGTTATATTATATATGGTCCATTGATTTCAGGAGCGACGACAGTGATGTTTGAAGGAGTGCCCACACATCCGGATCCAGGCAGGTTCTGGCAGGTCTGTGAGAAGCTAGGAGTGACCCATTTCTATACAGCGCCTACTGCGATCAGGGCACTCATGGCCCAGGGTGATCAGTATGTGGAGAAGTTTGATCTGAAGACCTTAAAAGTTATCGGATCGGTAGGCGAACCCATCAATGAAGAAGCATGGCATTGGTACCACGAGAAAGTTGGCCGGCGTCGTGCGCCGCTGGTCGATACCTGGTGGCAGACCGAGAATGGAGGAATATTGATCTCTTCCCTAGCCGGGATCACCGATACAAAACCCTGTTATGCCAGTTATCCGCTTCCGGGTGTTCAACCGGTATTATTGGATGTGCAGGGAAATATCATCGAGGAGAATGGCACCGAAGGATTGCTCTGTATTAAGTTTCCATGGCCTTCCATTATCCGTACGACATATGGAGATCATGAACGTTGTCGGCTTAATTACTTCGCCGCATATCCGGACTATTATTTCACCGGTGATGGTGCAAAACGCGATCCTGACGGCAGATACCGGATTATCGGCCGTGTCGATGATGTGATCAATGTATCCGGTCATCGGATCGGCACGGCAGAAGTAGAGAATGCAATCAATGAGCATGACAACGTAGTAGAAAGTGCAGTGGTCGGTTTTCCACATCCGATCAAAGGGCAGGGGATCTATGCGTACGTGATCCTCAATGAACCGACGGAAGATTTAATCAGCCTTGAAAAAGGAATTCATGCCACAGTCACACGCGTCATAGGTCCAATTGCAAAGCCGGATATGATACAAATTGTGTCAGGATTGCCAAAGACACGTTCAGGAAAAATCATGCGAAGGATATTGCGTAAAGTAGCGGCCGGAGAGATAGCCGATCTCGGGGATATTTCGACGTTGTTGAATCCGGAAGTTGTTGAGGAGATTGTGAGAGGGAAGGCGGAGGCTTAGGCTAAGGCGGAGGAAGAGAATTCTCGATTCCTGATTCTCCAAACTTGATTGAGCCGAGCATGAATTCAATCTCAAGATTATCTTTACGGCCCATTTATGCATTTTGACTCTGTAGCTCAGTTGGTAGAGCAGCTGACTCTTAATCAGCGGGTCCAAGGTTCGAGCCCTTGCAGGGTCACATTCATTTCGGATCCCTCGGCAGGCTCGGGACAAGTTTCGGATTTCCAATATTCATCTCTCGATCAGTTTTAAATTGCTCAGTTGGTAGAGCATCCCGATGGTAAGCATCGGGAGGGTCCAAGGTTCCCCGCCTGACCGAATGAACAGTCTGTCGGTCATTCGGGCAGGGAGCCCTTGCAGGGTCACTTTTTATTTCGGATTTCGGATTGCCGATTTCGGATTTCCAATATTCATCTCTCGATCAGTTTTAAGGTTGCTCAGAATATCCATCCTTCTCTGCGATATGCCGATCAGGCTTCTTCTGCTTCCGGAATTTTCATCCCTGCATCCTCCCGCGCAGGATCGCATTCCAATACATGCGTGGCAGGATATATTTCTTCAGCATATACATGCTCCATCGTTCCTTGCTTTGATCGAAAGGAAACGTCTCCATGGGATTGTTGTTATAATCAAACTCCGCAAGCACCAGCTTTCCATAACCGGTGACAATTGGACATGAGGTATAGCCCGTGTATTGGGCTGTCAACGGTCTGTTGTCCATATGTGCAAGCAGATTAGTGACGACAACCGGTGTTTGCTTCCGGATGGCAGCACCGGTTTTGGAAGTAGGCAAACTCGATGCATCTCCCAGGGAAAAGATATTCGGATAGCGCACATGCTGCAGCGTGCTCTTGTCAACATCCACCCAACCTTTGTCATTTGCAAGCGGACTGGTTTTAATAAAATCAGGAGCGCTTTGAGGAGGAGTGACATGAATAAAATCGTATGCTACCCATGTTTCGACATTTAGATTGTGTTCACCAATCCCGACGAAGCGTGCCCGTTTATTCGGTCCGTCAATCTCTGCCAGTTGCTGGAAGAAGTTGAGCTTAATCCCATACCGTTCTACGATTTTAGTGAGCGTCTTTTCATACTTCGGGACAGCGAAGAGACGTGTGCCTCCACTCCAGAACTGGATATCTGCTTTTGACAGGATTCCATGTCTGCGGAAATAATCGGCGGCGAGATACATGATCTTATAGGGAGCTCCGCCGCATTTAATCAATGTCGGGGGGCTATGAAACAGTGCGGTACCGCCTTTGAAATTTCGGATACATGCAAAGGTATAAGGAGCTGTTTTGAAGCTATAGTTTGAACACACTCCGTTTTTCCCAAGGGATTCCTGAAGTCCTTTGATGACATTCCAATCGATCTGAATTCCAGGGCAGACTACCAGATAATCGTAGGTGTACGCAATACTAGAGGCAGTGACAACACGGTGTTGTTCAGGAAGAATACTTTGGGCGGAATCGCGGATCCAGGTGGCGCCTCTGGGGATAAAATCCGCTTCTTCACGTTCGGTATTCTGAATGTCAAACACGCCACCTCCCACCAACGTCCATGCCGGCTGGTAGTAATGTTTGGTGTTTGGTTCAAGAATGCCAAGGCTGAGTGACTTTCTGTTTCGCAGAAGTAATGCACTCACGGACAATCCGGCATTCCCTCCGCCGATGACGAGGATATTGAAATGCGTAGCCATGATGTTACAAGGTTTGAAGCTTGCGATGATTGACAGATGACCAAGATCATGATGCGGGGTGATTATTGGGAAGATAAAATAAGGGTATCCTTCAATTACGTCATTTGATTGTGTTTTTCTTTTTCTTCGGTTTCAATGAAGAAACATATTCATAACTATTCTGCAGATACTTCAGCATATTCAATGTGTCGCTCAGTAACGTGAAGGGGACTGCGACATATTCCTTCATCTCTCTGCCATATTGCTCCATCATCCTGGCCTTATGTCTTTTAATAAACGCATCTCTTTCCGGGGTTGGTAAGCGTAGCCCCATTTCACCCTCCTTGCTCATGAAGGAGAACATGTGACCGTTCACAGATGTGTAAGGAAGTGTCTTGCCCTTGCGCTCGATAGCCGGATGCATTTCGATCAGTTTCTCATAAAGCTCGATGGCATGGGCATGGATCTTTTCGTCTTGCCTTGACATATCAATTTGCCTTTTATTCCAGGAAAGGACATGAGACTAAAAATACACGAAAGATTTTGTCCAGGGTGAACCGGTATCATAGGACGTTCAAGGTGAAGGGCTGACACGGAGAATACTGATTCCATGAAATGAGAAGGCTCCACTCTGTAAGAGTCATCTAAAACCTGTAGTAGTGCATTACTCCTTGTGATGTCCCATTGAAAAATTCATGATCTGAGATAAACTTGCACGAATACACAACATCCTCATATCCATGATAGGTCATTGTACAAAGCCCATGCTCCAGATTCCAAAGCTTAAATGTCTGATCATTTGACCCACTGATGAGATAACGACCATCTGGTGAAAAGTCAATTCCATATCCGCCTTGTTCATGTCCTGTTAAAAGCGCTTCACGCACTCCAGACTTCAAATCCCAGATTTCAATATTCTTTCCACTGAATACTGCTAGCCTCTTCCCGTCAGGACTCACCGCCATCTCCTGCAATCCGCGTGCACAGATCAGATTCATGGACTCATTCCATGTCTTTGCATCAAAGATGGATATCGCACCGTCTGATGATCCGGCCAGAATGCGGGATTCATTAGGAAGCAGTGCGATCCTGAACGCTGAATGATTCAAGGGTATCACGCGCTCAAGGCCACCGGTAAACAATGACCAGACACGCATCGTCGTGTCACCGACAGAAATTAGAAAGCCGGTTGAGTTCATATACGCGACGCCATCAATACGGGATGTATGTCCTTTGAAGGCCTTGAGTTCTGTCCCACTCTGCACATCCCATGCACGAACGATTCCATCAAAGCTGGAGGTGGCCATGATATTCCCGTCATCGCTGATATCTGCGCAGAGTCCACTTTGAGTTCCGAAGTTGACATATTCTTTCCCTGTCGTTATTTCATATAGCGCGAGATTCTGGTCCGAACATGGCGCAGCAAAATATTTTTTGTTTGCAGTTACAGGTGTCTGCCATGGACCAAAATCACAAACAGTATACGTATGTGCGAAGGGATGGTGCAGGTCCCATTGTTTCAGAGTCCCATCGGCAGATGTGGAAAGAAGGAATGAGCCATCGGTCGACCATGCAAGCCCCGTAACCGTCTGCGTATGACCAATGAGTGATGTCTGCTTTGTATTGTTATATACGTCCCATACAAAAATGGTTTGATCCTCTCCGGCAGATGCAAGGAACTGTCCATTGTTGGAGAAGCTCAGTGTTTTGACCGTCTTTGTATGTCCTTCCCATGGTTCTATGCGCCTGATCAGGCGACCATCCGAAGCATGCAGGAAATGGATGCGATGATCAGTACTGCCTGCAACAATTGTTGTTCCATCCGGACTGATTGCAATACTATGAAAGGCGTTGTACTCATCATAGTCCGACAGATCGTACTTCCACTTTGTCTCGCCGGTACTGATATCGAATGCATATACGATTTCGCCCCACGTCGATACAATTATGCGCATGCCGTCTTGTGTAAAGACAATACCGGCGGCAGGATGCGCATCTGTTTCGACTTTCAGTATCTCCCCGGCATTTTGTACATCAAGAAGTTTTACGAATCCACTGACTCCAGTTGATCTTTCCCAGGAGACGACACCAAGTTTTGAATCATCAGGACTGAATCTTACCTGGTATATACCTTGTTTGAATGCATCTGAGTTGTGACCGAGTTGATTACCAGAGTTAACATCCCAGATGATGACGGTATGATCTCTTCCGCCCGAAGCCAACTTGCTCCCATCGTTGCTGAAGGCAATTGTGCTGACCGATGATTTATGTCCTTTCAATACTTTAATCTTCTTTAATTCAGGATACACATACAATTTGATGGTACTATCAGAGCCACTGACTGCGAGAATGTTTCCATCAGCGCTCATCGCCACTGCAGTGAAATAATTTTCATTGGCCTGCTGAAGGGTCTGTTTACTCTGATCGAGATGCGCATCCAGGAAGTGCCATTCGATATCCCGGTACTTTTCATCGCAGGCATCGAGATAGGTTCTTGCTTCCCTTATCTTATTGAGTTGCAGTAATGCTTCTGAGGCGGCGATTTGGGTGAGATAGAGTTGATAGGCGGTATCATGTAGAACTTGTTGCTGTACAAAGCAGAGAGAATACGACAGGCCAAGAACAGTACAAAGTGTCATACGCAAACTTTCTTAAAATGCATTTAAAAAGTGGTAAATGTACTAAGTCGAAATGCATGAGAATTGTAAAAATTTAACCACTTTGACAAAGTAGTTCATTTTTTGAATATAGGCAGATTCCATTTTGTAAATGCATTGAGTACACCACAGTGATTAATGAAAATTTACTACTCGTAAAACTCCATCACTGGGTGTCGAAATATCAAGTTCTCTCATAATTGTCACTCCTATTGAATCAAGTTCCATATTGACATGAGATATTGCCGGGACCCGTCTCGATACATGCATAGCATTGGAGTGTCGTGATGATGTTCCCACACTCAGTATTTAAGCGTTTAACGAGTTCGTTTAAATTCTCCTCATGCCCAATATCATCTTCTGCAGTAGGGTATGGAAGAAGATCAAAACAGAGTTTATTGATTTCATAGTCTGTCCATTGTTCTACCTTTTTAAGAACGGCATTTTTTAAATCCTCACAATTGATCAGTCTCTGGTCTTCAACGCATTCTTTCTCCAAGATGATCACTTCGGTTTTGTCACAGGCATACAATAACATTGCCATGGGTATGAATAAGAGTTGAGTTTTCATAAACATCTGGTTTTCGATAAGTCAGGTTGGCCTAATAAACAAAATAAGTCCTAAAATTGCAACGCCAGCGATATGTATTCGCTGCTTTTGAAAATGGAATTCCCTGGAAGTGATTGATCTGCGAAAAAAATCAGTGAAAATCCGTTTGATCCGCGTCATCCGTAATTCCATTGTGCTACTTTTCCGCCGCAATCTTTAACTTATACCAGTCGATATTCCTTGTGAAGTACATTGTCAGAGAAAGGATAAGTGCCAGACCGATACTACCCATGAGTAATGCATAATCTGTCAATTGTAATGTGACATAGACAAACCCGTAGATACCGATCAGGCATAACACAAGAAGTAACGTCAATTTCAACGTCTTGAAAATCTTGATCGAATACAATGAAATCATCAACAGAATAGCAACAAACGACATCCCATATGCTAAATTGAAGTTAGAATGCTCGGAGATGGAAACCAGAAGCACATAGAACAAGCAGAGCGCTAGCCCCACTAATGCATATTGAAATGGATGTATCCTTCTTTTATTCAGGATTTCAACAAGGAAGAAAATGAGGAATGTCAATGCGATAGTCATGATCGCATATTTAATTGATCGCATTGATTTTTGATAGTCGTCAAGCATCAGAATGAGATCAACTCCAAATGCAGAGGAGGTTAAGTTGTATGAGTTGCTTGCACCTGTCCAAGTTTGTGGAAAATTCCTGTTGAGCTGCAATACTTTCCACGACGCCTGAAACCCTGCGTCAGTAACTTCCCTTGTATCGGGCAGAAAATTTCCATTGAAACTGGGTGACGTCCACGAGGATTGGAGATTCACTTCTGTTGTTGCTCCGATTGGAACAAACGAGAGGTTTTGACTTCCCTGAAGATGAATTGACAGATCAAAACCTGTAGTCATGTTTTTCAGATCAGTGATATCCGGCAAGTCAATGGTGATTCCGGATTCAATCACATGTGGTATCCTTGAGCCCGGATGCACATTCAAATCCTGGTCACGCCATTTCAGGATGATATTGTCTTTAATGCCTCTGAGATCTGAAATGCCAATTGTGAGGAATGCTTTATCGTATTGAATTGCCGACAGGTTGGTCTTGTCTACTTGTTCATCCAGAATAAAGGAGCCTTTTAAGTCCAAGATCGAATTGTACACAGCCACCTCATAAATTCCTCTGCGGAGTGTCTGTGGTTCGAGATTTCCATTGATGTACAAATGCTGAGGCAGTACATGCCAGTATACCGTGTTGTATGTAATTGTGTTTTCGAAATTCTGTTCGTACAGAAGGGGAATAGTAAGGATCGGACCGTTGATCAACTGACGTTCCGCCCATTTTGAGCTCACGTCCTGTACGGTTTGTTGACTCAGGCTTTCGCGTTCCGAGATAATGGATTTGATCATTTCTGAGGGAATGAGAAGTAGGAGAGTGAGAATTATCACAATCACCAGTTTCACGGTTACTGAATGTGTGATCCAATGACCGATTCTTGTTGTTTCTGTTTCAGTTTTCATTAGTTAGTCATATTTTGAAAAGAACTTTGAATTGCAAAGTGAAAAGACAAAAAAATTATTTGAGTAATTGTTCAATGGCTTTGATGTGTTTGACAAATGCATTGCGACCTGATTTGGTGACAGTATATTTTGTATTCGGCTTGCGATCCAGAAATTCTTTCCTGACAGTGATATAGTCGTGCTTTTCCAATGACTTTAGGTGGCTTGCAAGATTGCCATCTGTAACATCCAGCAGGTGTTTCAGTGAATTGAAATCCACGAAGTCGTTGACCAACAATGCCGACATGATCCCCAGACGCACTTTATTCTCAAATGCTTTATTGAGATCCTTGAGTTTTTCTATCACGATCCGTACCTGACTTTCATAATGATACCATAGATGATGTGCAGGAGTCCAAATCCGACCGACCAGAAAAGGAGCCCGTAACCAATGAAATACATCGCCAAAAGTCCGAGGAGTATTTCCAAAATTCCCAGGCTCCGTAGCTCTGAGAAAGTGTATTTGCTTGCGTTGACCAGTGCGAGTCCATAAAAAATCAGTGTCAGTGGTGCCACATATCCGATATACCCTTTGAGCAGGAACATGAGGCAGAGTACGCCACCTGTGACCAGGGGGATGAGCAGGTTCAGCAGCAGTCGCTTCGTCTGCATATCCCAGAGATTCTGATTGTCCTTCTTTGCCTTGCGGGTCGTAAAGAAAATGCCAAATCCCACCGTAAGGGAGATGGTGAGAACGGCAATCAGAAGGAGTGTTGTGAGATTATTACTGGAAAGATCTGCCTGACGATAACCGAGGTAGTCTTGTCCTTCATACACTGTAAGGTATGCGATATATGCACCCGCGAGAGCGCAAATGCCTGCCGCGACTCCGGAAAGACCGCTGAGTGAAATGAACCTCGAGGATCGGTTCATGATGTCCTTGATGTCTTTCAGGTCGTCAAGGTATTTCTGTTGATCCATGAAAAGTACTTTGAAATGCAAAGTAAGTGAGGAAAAATGACAAATGCAAGGGGTGAGAGAACTTTTTTGGAACTTAGTTTTTGTGGTTTATCCACGAACCACACGAGCGAATTTCGGTTGTCCACGAACCACACGAAAGGCCACTAAAGAAAACTACACGAACGAATTCCAGTTGTCCACGAACCACACGAAAGGCCACTAAAAAAAACCACACGAACGAATTTTTGAAAGTTTGGGGAGGGCCTCTTTCGTGTCTTTGATTTTTCGTGCAAATTCGTGTGGTTAGTGGAGACCAGAGTTTAAGTTTTGGAGGATAGGATTGTAATGCAGCTGTCCACGAACCACACGAAAGGCACTAATGAAAACCACACGAACGAATTCTTGAAGCTTTGAAGGGCTATTTCGTGTCATTGATTCTTCGTGCAAATTGGTGTGGTTAGTGGAGACCAGAGTTTAAGTTTTGGAGGATAGGATTGTAATGCAGCTGTCCACGAACCACACGAAAGGCACTAATGAAAACCACCGAACGAATTCTTGAAAGTTTTGGAGGGCCTATTTCGTGTCATTGATTTTTCGTGCAAATTGGTGTGGTTAGTGGAAATATCCTCTCCTTTTTCATGTCTACTTCTTATCTTTCGATCACATTTATCCTCACTAGACTGTTACACATGAACGAGCTCATTTACAAGGAAGAGGCATTTACCATAATAGGTAAGTGCATGGATGTACATCGTTTTCTCGGACATGGATTTTTGGAAGCTGTGTATAAAGACGCCCTGGAGTATGAGTTTCAACAAGCGATGATTCCTTATCAACGTGAACATACTTTTGAGATTCCTTATAAAGACAAAATCCTTCAACGAAAATATTATGCAGACTTCACTGTCTTCGATAAAATCATACTTGAAGTGAAAGCGCTAGACGGACTCCCTGAAGAGTTGACCAGTCGAGCAATCAACTATCTCAAGGTGAGCGGCTATCAACTCTGTCTACTGGTAAACTTTGGGAGGCCAAAATTTGAGTTTCGAAGAATGGTGCTGTAAATCCAGTTGTCCACTAACCACACAAAAAGACACCAATTAACCTCGCGAACAACTCCTTTGGGATTCTTCGTGTCGTTCTTCTTTTCGTGTCCATTCGTGTGGTTCGTGGAAAAATTCTTCCTGCTTAATGGACATACTTTTCCTTCACCTCATCATACACTCTCATCAACTCAGTCACCTCTCCCTTCTCTGTAAACAATCCGCTCCTCCGGTTTAACGGCTCCCAGATACACGCACCCTTACCCATGTCATCCGGCAGACTGAAGACAAGATCATGTACCTCACGCTTAAAGTCTGAATACTCGACAATATTGATTGGCTTGTGATAGCGTTTGATCAGATCGTTCATATTGAAATGCAGATCTTCCAGTGTACCATGCCACCGAGGATAATAAGAGAGACCAATTATATCAAACTCCACACCACGCGCAAGCATATTGTCCAGCCAGAAGACAGATTCATCATTCTGTCCACCGAGAGCGATATGCATCATGATGGGTATGTCAGGATCTACCGCTTTTGTCCCTTCTACACCCGCTTTCAGGAGTCCTGCCAGTTTATC